>JANOJK010000200.1:0-4999 GCA_031408165.1 Acidobacteriota bacterium
CTGTCGGGCGGCGAGCGCCGCCGGGTCGCCCTGTGCCGCCTGCTGCTGAAGTCCCCCGACCTGCTGCTGCTCGACGAGCCCACGAACCACCTCGACGCCGAGTCGGTCGCCTGGCTCGAGCGGTTCCTCAAGGACTATCCCGGCACGGTCGTCGGCGTGACGCACGATCGCTACTTCCTCGACAACGTCGCCGGCTGGATTCTGGAGCTCGATCGCGGATCGGGGATTCCGTGGGAGGGGAACTATTCCTCCTGGCTCGAGCAGAAGCGGAACCGGCTGGTGCAGGAGGAGAAGACCGAGAGCAAGCGCCAGCGTACGCTCGAGCGGGAGCTGGACTGGATCCGCATGTCGCCGCGCGCCCGGCAGGCCAAGGGCAAAGCGCGCCTGAACGCGTACGAAGAGCTGCTCCAGGAAGAGACCGCCAGGAAGATCGAACAGATCGAGATTTACATCCCGCCCGGTCCCCGGCTTGGCGATATCGTCGTCGAGGCCCGTGGCCTGAAGAAGGGCTACGGCGACACGCTGCTCATGGACGACCTGAACTTCACGCTGCCGCGGGGAGGCATCGTCGGCGTCATCGGCCCGAACGGCGCCGGCAAGACGACGTTGTTCCGCATGATCACGGGCATGGAGCAGCCCGACGGCGGCACGCTTCGACTCGGGGACACCGTGCAGGTCGGGTACGTCGACCAGGCACGCGAGCTCGATCCGCAGAAGTCGGTGTTCGAAGAGATCACCGGCGGCGGCGACGAAGTGGAGCTCGGCAAGCGCGCGGTCGCGTCGCGCGCGTACGTGTCGTGGTTCAACTTCAAAGGGCGCGACCAGCAACGCAAGGTGAGCCAGCTCTCGGGCGGGGAGCGCAACCGGGTCCATCTCGCGAAGCTGCTCAAGGGGGGCGCGAACCTGCTGCTGCTCGACGAGCCGACCAACGACCTCGACGTCGACACCCTGCGCGCGCTCGAAGACGCCCTGCTGTCGTTCGCGGGCTGCGCGGTGGTCATCAGCCACGATCGCTGGTTCCTGGACCGCATTGCGACCCATATCCTCGCGTTCGAAGGCGACAGCAAAGTCGTCTGGTTCGAGGGGAACTACCAGGACTACGAGGCTGATCGTCACCGCCGCCTCGGCGCTGAGGCGGACCAGCCGCACCGGATCAAGTACCGCAAGCTGACCAGATAGGCTTTGGGCTTTGGGCTTTAGGCTTTAGGTAGGCTTTAGGCTTTAGCCCAAAGCCCCAAAAGCCCCAAAGCCCCTAAAAGCCCAAAGCCCAAAGCCTAAAGAAGGAATGGCGGCGCGCTTGCATCTCAGGAGGCTAAAGAGAGCGCTCCCTTGGACTGCAAGTCTTTGTGATGCAGTCAATTAATGTCGATGGCGTCGTGTGGATTGGCTGCGGCTCCCCCGTATTCGCCATTTTTCGGCTGTCGAAAAATGGTACAACTGCCGAAAAATGTCTGGTGGGCCATGCCGATAACTAGAGCGACCCCGGTAAGAGGGGAATCCGGCTTCACGCTGATCGACCTGCTTTTCACGGCCTCGTTGATTTGCACGTTGGCCACGATGTCGCTGCCGTCGCTGTTGCGCGCGCGGGGGGCCGCCCAGTCGGCCTCGGCGCTCGGAACCGTGCGGGTCGTCAACAGCTCGCAGCTCAGTTTTGCGGTCACCTGCGGATCCGGCTTCTACGCGCCGGATTTTCCGACACTGGGGGTGCCCCCGCCCAACACCCTCACGGCGTTCCTGCCACCCGAGTTGACCTCGGGCGCGTCGTTCCTGAAGCAGGGCTACACCTTCAACATGGCCGGCACGGCGCTCACGGGCGCGCCACCGACGTGCAACGGCAGGCTGGCCGGTACGAGCGCGCCCGGTTACTACGTGCTTGCCGACCCGCTCGACGGCGTCGGCAATCCGCACTTTTACGGCTCGAACGCCGACGGCACCATCTACGTGCACAACAGCACGCTGCTGGGCTTCATGCCGGAGTCCGGCCCGCCGAGCGCGGGCGCCCCAACGAAGTGAGCCGGGGAATCGGGTAAACCCGACTCCCGATCCTGATATCGTGGGCCTCTCTCAGGAGAGAGGGGAAACCATGCTTATTCGACGATTTCGCGCGCTGACGCTTGTCCTGGCGCTGTTCACGCTGGCCGCCGGCGTGCCCGCGGCGCAGACGAGGGCGCTGCCGGTCACCACGCCGAAGCAGCATTTCGGCTTCACCATCGGCGACGACTACCAGCTCGCCACCTATACCCAGTTTGTCGACTACTGGAAAAAGCTCGACAAGGATTCGGACCGGATGCAGGTCGTCGAGATCGGGAAGACCGCCGAGGGTCGCCCGCACCTCATGTCGATCGTCACCGCGCCCGAGAACTTCAAGAAGCTCGATCGCTACCGGGAGATCGCGCGCAAGCTCGCGCTCGCCGAAGGGGTGACGGAGGAGCAGGCGCGCGCGCTGGCGCGTGAAGGCAAGTCGGTCGTCTGGATCGACGGGGGGCTCCACGCGACGGAAGTGCTCGGCGCGCACCAGCTGATCGAGACGGTGTACCAGCTCGTGAGCAGGAGCGACCCGGAGACGCTGCGGATCCTGAACGACTGCATCATCCTCGCTGTGCACGCGAACCCGGACGGCATGGAGCTCGTCTCCAGTTGGTACATGAGGAATCCGGTCGCCGAACAGCGCGGCCAGGGCCCCGGCATCCCCCGGCTGTACGAGAAATACGCGGGCCACGACAACAACCGCGACTTCTACATGTCGAACCTGCCCGAGAGCACCAACATGAACAAGGTGCTCTACACCGAGTGGTTCCCCCAGATCATGTACAACCACCACCAGACCGGTCCGGCCGGCACGGTGATGTTTGCGCCCCCCTTCCGCGATCCCTTCAACTACAACTTCGATCCGCTGATCCCCGCCGAGCTCGACATGGTCGGGGCCGCCATGGCGATGCGCTTCAACGCGGAAGGCAAGCCCGGCGTCACGAGCCGGAAGGGATCGAGCTACTCGACGTGGTGGAACGGCGGGCTGCGCACGACGGTGTACTTCCACAACATGATCGGGCTGCTGACGGAAACGATCGGCAACCCGACGCCGATGACGATCCCGTTCCTGCCGGCCCGGCAGCTGCCGGACTCGAGCCTGCACTTCCCGATCGAGCCGCAGGTGTGGCACTTCCGCCAGTCGATCGACTACTCGCTGACGGCAAACTGGGCGGTGCTGGACATCGCCTCGCGCAACAAGGAGAACTTCCTCTTCAACATCTGGCGGATGGGGATGAACTCCATCGAGCGCGGCAGCAAGGACAGCTGGACACCGACGCCGCGCCGGATCATCGCGGCGCAGACCGCGCTCACCGCCGCCCGCGGCGGGCGGGGAGGCGACCTCACGAGCGCCGACGAAGGGTTCAACAACCCGGGCGGCGGCGGACGCGGCGGCGGCGGGACGCCGGAGCAGTTCAAGCAGATGCTCCGCAACCCGGAACTGCGCGACGCGCGCGGCTACATCCTGCCCGCGAGTCAGCCGGACTTTGCGACGGCGACCAAGTTCGTCAACGCGCTGCTGAAGGTGGGGGTCACGGTGCATCGATCCGCCGCGCCGTTCACGGTCGCGGGGAAGAGCTATCCCGCCGGATCCTACGTGGTCAAGGCGGCGCAGGCGTTCCGGCCGCACGTGCTCGACATGTTCGAGCCGCAGGATCATCCCGACGACATTCCGTACCCCGGCGGCCCCCCGACGCGTCCGTACGACAACGCCGGCTGGACGCTCGCGTACCAGATGGGCGTGACGTTCGATCGCGTGATGGACCGGATCGACGGGACGTTCGAGAAGGTGGACGGCTTGCAGAAGGCGCCGGCGGGGAAGGTCACCGGTACCGCGACCAACGGCTACCTGTTCAGCCATGCGATGAACGATTCGTTCACGGCGATCAACCGGTTGCTCAATGCCGGCGAAGACGTGTCGTGGCTCACCGGGGCAACGCAGCAAGGCGCGTTCTTTGTGGCCGCGAAGCCGTCCACGCAGGCGGCGGTGACGAAGATCGCCGCCGATCTCGGGGTCAGCTTCGAGGGGATTGCCTACCAGCCGCCGGGTATCAGCACAATCAAGCTGAAGAAGATGCGGGTCGCGCTCGCCGATCAGTACGGCGGGTCGATGCCGTCAGGCTGGACGCGCTTCCTGCTCGAGCAGTTCGAGTTTCCGTTCGAGGTCGTATATCCGAAGGGCGTGGATGCCGGCAACCTGGCGAGCAAGTACGACGTGATCGTGTTTCCGTCAGGCGTCGGTCCGGCGGCGCCGGTTGTGAACCTCCCTAAAGCGGCAAGTCCAACCCTCCAGAATGCAGGAGTGAAAGCATTTTCCCCGTTATTCGGAACTAAGCATCCCAAATGACGCAAGCAGGGAATAAACAGAGGTAACTCGAAACCTAATCGGGAATCCCTTCTAGCAAGAGGCTACGAGTAGCGAAAGCGAAGATACATAACCGTCGTTAACCAGAACCAGCGAAACAGGTTGATACGCTGGAGCCAAAAGGCAAGAGGTCAAGGATTATCCATCTAGCTAGGATAATTTGCATTTCTAACGACCTCGGCGGATAGTATCACTCTAAATCCTCAAAACAATGGATATTTGGAACGGATTAGCCACTGACATCTCTTGATAAAAGTCGAATTATCAAGTAGGACGCTTAAAACCGCATGATGTCAGTGGTCAGGATTGGGACTGAAGCAAACGCCTAGCTGTAATGGCTTAGGATACGCCCATAGTCCCACGATGACTTGGAGATAAATTCAACAGTAGCAATCAAAATGTCTAATACGAGTTCAAAGACTACGGCGGAATGGAACACTCTCAACTGGCGAAAGTTGGAGAGAGCAGTGTTTAAGTTGCAAAAACGGATTTATCGAGCCTCGCAACGTGGTGATATAAAAGCAGTTCGTAAACTTCAGAAGACTCTAATACGCTCATGGTCAGCGTTATGTATAGCTGTCCGCAAGGTCACACAGGATAATAAAG
>JANOJK010000265.1:0-1623 GCA_031408165.1 Acidobacteriota bacterium
CCATCAAGAAAGGCATGCAGATATGGCCGAAGTAAAGGTGTTCTACGACCGCGAGGGCAAGACGCTCACCGTCTGGTTCACGGAACGCTCGCGCGAGTACATCTGTGAAGAGACCGGGGATGAGGTTGTGCTCATGAAGGACGCGACGGGCTGCGTCCTCGGCTTCGAGAAACTGAATTTCTCGATCCCGCAGTCGGATTCGCTGCGCGTGGCCCTTGAGACCATCCCGGCTTGACGCGCCCAACATGGCATGCAGCCGACATCGGCGCGTGCAAGCATCTGGTGCCGCTGCGGACTGAAGCCGGGCGTTAGCCGCACGTCGTTGTGATGGGTCGAGACAACCGAGGGTTCATTCCGGTCTTTCGCGAGCTGTCCGAGGCGTGGGCGGTAGCGCACGCTGCGGCGAGGTGCACCTGGCGCCCGCTTGAGAAGCGGGAGGCGATCGAATTCACAGCTCTGGGTTCTAACCCCGATGGTTTCGACATTTCCCTTGAGGTGCAGGATTACGGCGTGTACCCGTTTGTGGCGGGGACGTACCTCGGATGGAGCTGGGACATCGTCACGCCTGGGTGGTCTGCGGCGCAAATGAGTGAGCAGGCGCTGGCGTTTGTGAGGGCCCTCCTATGCGTGGAGTGCCGCGTGAAGACCAAGCATACTGGTAAGAAGCAGTACGGGCTGGTCATTGAAGCGAACAGTCCGCACGGCTGGCAGGCAGTCGACGACTTGCGGCCAAGGTTCTTCCGACGCTGGCTGCTCTCGCGCCGCCACGACTTGTCGGAGCGAAGCTTCCAGAACTGCGTGCTTCCGCCCATTGGGCTGACCGTTGGAACGGTGACGTGGCAGAGTTACGTGTTCGACAGGCACGGCGGCTAACAGGCCGCTGCCGCCGATGAGCGGCGCGGAGATGTCGGAGCGACTCGAGACAGCAGTGAGCGCCGCTCGCGGCGGAGCGGCAGGCCGTTAGCCCGCTGAGCGAACGTCGAGACGGTTCGAACGATCCCCTGGACTTGGCTGACGTAGCCGACCTGCTTCAGCCGACTTCACGGCGGCCGACGACGCTATACTCGCGGGCATGCCTGTCATCGCGATCTTCTTCGGCATCGTGATCAGGATGTACTACAAGGAACATGAGCCCCGGCACTTCCACGCCGAGCATCAGGCACAGCAGGGGAAGTTCGACTTCGACGGCAACCAGGTGGTGGGCAACATCACGTCGCGGAATGCCCTCGACCTGATCCGGCAATGGGCGCAACTCAACCGCGCGGCCCTGGATGCCAACTGGTCTAAGATCAAGTCCGGCCAGCCGCTCGACCGGATTCCGCCCCTCGAGTAAGAGAGGTCGCCATGGTGTTTCTCCCGCAGGTCGTCCGCGCGACCCACGACAAGGGGTTCCGCATTCGCGTCACCTTCAACGACGGGACCGAGGCGAGCGTCGATTTCGAATCCTGGCTGACCGGACCGGTGTTCGAGCCGCTCAAGCGCGCGGCCTACTTCCGAAAGTTCTTCGTCGATGGCGGCACGGTCGTGTGGCCAAACGGCGCAGACATTGCCCCGGAAACCCTGTACGAAGCGGCCCAAGCCACGCAGGCTAACCCGGCGCTGCAACCGACGGCGGCCCGAACT
>JANOJK010000301.1:0-2254 GCA_031408165.1 Acidobacteriota bacterium
ACGCGCAGCGCACAATCACGCGGCGCCCGATCCTGCCGATCGACAACGCGAACGCCATCTGCTGGCTCGCGGGGGATCAGAGCGCGAAGACGACCGGGCATGTCATCCCCGTCGACGGGGGGCTCCCGGAGGCGTTTCTCAGATAGATCGGGGACACGAGTGCCAGCCACTGATCTCGTCCACCGGGCGCTCGACGATTTCCGGATCGAGCTGCCCTCCTGGGGCTTCGCGAACACGGGCACGCGCTTCGGCAAGTACCTGCAGCCGGCCGCCGCCGTCACGCTCGAGGAAAAGTTCAGCGACGCGGGTCAGGTGCACGCCTTGACCGGCGTCTGCCCGACGCTTGCGCTGCACGTGCTCTGGGATCTGCCCGGCGGTCCCGGAGATGCGGCGCAGATCCAGCGCCTGGCCTCGCGGTCGGGCGTCCGCCCCGGATCGATCAACCCGAACCTGTTCCAGGATCAGCGCTACAAATTCGGATCGTTCGGGAACCCGGATGGAGAGGTGCGCGCCACCGCGCGCCGGCATGTCGAGGACAGCATCGCGATTGCCCACGCGCTCGACAGCCGCGACGTGTCCCTGTGGTTCGCGGACGGGTCCAACTATCCCGGCACCGCCAATATCCGCCAGCGCCGCGAGTGGTTCATCGAGGGGCTGCAGGCCAGCCACGCCGCGCTTTCCCCGGCGCAGCGGCTGCTGGTCGAATACAAGCCGTTCGAGCCCGCCTTCTACCACACCGACATTGCCGACTGGGGGATGGCGCTGCTGCTGGCGCGCGCCGCGGGGCCCCAGGCGCGCGTGCTCGTCGACACCGGGCACCATTACCTGTCGCAGAACATCGAGCAGATCGTCGCCTGGCTGCTGGCGGAGCGGATGCTCGGCGGCTTTCACTTCAACGACCGCAAGTATGCGGACGACGACCTGACGCTCGGATCGATCGACCCGTACCAGGTGTTCCGCATCTTCCACGAGATTCGCCTCTTCGAGCACGAGACGGGGGCGCCGGCGGATGTGGCCTTCATGGTCGATCAGAGCCACAACCTGAAAGGGAAGATCGAGGCGATGATCCAGACCGTGGCGATGGCGCAGGAACTGAACGCGAAGGCCGCGCTCGTGGACCACGCGTCACTGCTCGTCGCGCAGCAGCGCTCGGACCTCGTCCGCGCCGAGTCGATGCTGCAGGACGCCTTCGCCACCGACGTCCGCCCGGCGATCCGCGAGTGGCGGGCGTCCCGGGGATTGCCCGTCGATCCCATGCAGGCGTTCCGCGAGAGCGGCTATCTCGAGCGCATCACGGCCGAGCGCGCGTCGCGAGCGGCCGACAGCGCGTCCTATGCCTGATCCGCACGTCGACGGCCGACGGCCAATCACAAAGATCACGAAGGTCACCAGGATCACAAAGGACATAAAAGGGGGAAATCCTTTTGAGTTCTGCTCAGAAAATGCGGTCGATTCCACAACATGTTGTGGGCTCGTTGGTGAGACACCACAAGTCCATTTTCATGCCACGGGGTGACCGCAGGTCGTGAGCGACTTTGTGATCATCGTGGTCTTGGTGATCGTCGTGAAGCAATCGTGACAGGGTGACCTTGTGGGTCAGCGCGCCGAGGACGGCTCCGCGGTGCTGGCCCGCGTGATGAGCGTGTGCGGCAGCGTGACCGAGTCGGGCGTGACGAGATCGTCGTGGAGAATCTCCAGCAGCAGGCGCACGGTGCCTTCGCCGATGGCGCGCATGGGCTGGGCGATCGTCGTCAGCGGCGGGTCGGTGTAGCGCGCGAAGCGGATGTCGTCGAAGCCCACGACCGAGAGGTCGCGGGGGACGCGGATGCGCTTGTGGCGCGCGTATTCGAGCACGCCCATCGCCATCTCGTCGTTGAAGCAGAAGACCGCGCTCGGCGGGCGAGCGGCGGCGAACAGCCGCTGCGCGGCCTCCGTGCCGGACTCCACGGAGAAGTCCCCCCCGATCACGACGAGGTCCTCCGCACCACGCTTCCTGGCCGTGGTCGTCGCGCCGCGCAGACGGTCGCGGCTGAGCGGGCTGGCGAGCGGCCCGGTGACCACGCCGATGCGGCGGTGCCCCAGGTCGTAGAGGAGGTGCATGGCGTCGGATGCCGCGCGGGCGTTGTCGATGTGGACGCTCGGGATGCCGAGGCGCGGGTTGAACTCGCACCCGTTGACGATCGGCGCGCAGCGCGGCGCCGCGGCGCGCGCAAGGCTGGCGGCCGCTTCGGGGAGGCGGTGGCCGAGGAAGATC
>JANOJK010000343.1:0-6668 GCA_031408165.1 Acidobacteriota bacterium
AAGGGCTCCGTCAGCAACTTTCCCATCGGCGCCGCGCGCGACACCGCCACGCGCATGGAGCTCATCGGGTTCGACGGCGATTTCGAGGCCGCGCAGGAGGTGTTCCCGATGCTCGAAAAAGAGATCGAGCGCCTGCGCGGAGTGCTCCCAACGCTCATCTGATTACCCGATTACCCGATTCCCCTGTCATGGTGTGACGCGAATCGCGACAAGCGTCTTCTGTGTCTCGGCTCCCTTGATCGCCGACAGCTCGACCACGTAGTCGCCGGGTCCGAGTGGCGCGAGGGTGATGTCGGCCGTGAGCCAGCGCTGGCCGCTGGCAGCGTCGGTACGCTCGCCGGCGACGACGGGGATGGGGGTCCTGGTGCCGTTGCGATCGAGGAGCGCGCCGGTCCAGAGCGGCGCGGTGGCGTCGGCCTCCATTTCCAGGCGGATGCGCTCGCTGCGGGGGAAGATGCGCCCCTCCGCAGGCCGCATCTGGTTGCCCGTGGACGGACCGCGATGGAACACGACCGGCTCGCCGGCGCCGCGCACCATCTTGCGGCCAGCCGCCCGCGCGTCACTCTCGATTGTGCCGAGCGCCCGGTTGACCGCCGCCTTCGCCTCGGGCACCACGGCGTCGGCCGCGCGGCGCGCCCTCCCGATTTCCTCCGCGGTCGCGGCGCTGTACCCCCGCCGCGCGCGGACCTCGACGCCTGGACGTTTCGACCGCACCTTGATGTTGCGGAACCGTCCGTCCAGCTTGCTGTTCGTCGAGTAGTACCCCATGAGGTAGTACGAGGTGAGATCGTCCGCCACGCGGCGCAGTTGCTTCTTCAGGTCGTTGTTGCCGACGAGCGCGATGCCGTCGGTGTTGAGCGCCAGCGTGTGCAGCGACTCGCTGCGCGTCCGGAGCTGCGCGTAGTCGGCCGCCGGCGGCAGCGGCGGCGCCGGACCGATCGGCGTGTCGAACGCGGCCAGCCCGCGCGGATCGATTGGATAGAAACTGACATTCGCGCGATTCGCCTCGCCGAACAGATCCCGGAAGGTGCGGGAGTTGTCCGTCATCGCGAGATCCATCCGATCCTTGTCGCATTCCGTGCGGTCGCTGATGCCACCCGGCCCGGTGGGAAGCCGCGACGTGAGACCGCCGGACGGGCCGACGCCGACCGGCGGGGGGCCGCCGGGGATCGAATCCCCGGACCCGTCGGGATTCTTCCGGAGCGTGGTCAGGCGCGGATCGGGGCGATACTGCACCCAGCCGTCTGTCACCGTGATGACCGCGGTGCGCCCCTCGCGGATGGACCCCATGTGGCGAATCAGGTCCTGGAGGCTGTCGAGCACGATGCGCTCACGCCGGCGGTTGATCAGTTCCGACGCCAGGGCGGAAGGATTCCGTATCTCCCCCGGCATCGGCGGGAAGCATGCGTCGTACATCTTCTCCCGCTCGTCGAGGATGATGGTATGGCGCCGGCCCCACGCCCAGTTGCTGCGCAGACCTTCCTCGATGACGCGCGTGCGCCGTCCGAACGTGAGCTGCGAGGGGCTCATCTCGGGCGTCATGACGGCCACGAGATCGTCCTCGCTCATGATGCGCTGCATCAGGTCGATGAGCGGCTCCTTGATCGCGTGCGATCCTTCGACGCCCACGTGCTCGATGTCCAGGTACACCACGAAGACACGGCGCCGCGGATCCGCGGCGAGCTGGTTGGCGGCGGTGACCGACGTCGGCTCGACGAGCGTTTCCTGCGGCCCGGCGGACCGCACCACGATGTGCTCGAAGCTGTCGATCTTCTGGGGGGAGTTGTCCTCGAGGATCTCGAAGTCGTCGGCCGTCAGGTCCTGGACGGGGACGCCGTCCTTTGTCGCGTACGCGTCGACGCGCACGAGGTTCGTCTCCACGCGGAACCGCGGGGGCGGTTGCTGGGGCGTCTGCGGAGCGGACGACGAGGGCGGCGGCGCGCCTGCCGCTTGCGCGATCAGGAAAGCGCCCAGAGCACACACGCGCACGGACTGGAACACGGCGCACCTCGCGAACCGAGAGGGCTGGCAGCGGGGAGTGTACTACAGCCGGACAGGCGCGTCGTGATTCACGGCGAAGCGGCTTACCCACCCACGGGAAAATCCCCGCAAACTCGTCATTGTTCGGCTGGCGTCGTTTTTGTAACAACCCGCACGTTCAAACAGGCTGGAGGAGATCTGTGCCCAGAATGCGCGAGGCGGACGACTGGACGATCGAACGCTGGAAAACCGAACCGCGGTTGGTGGACCAGGAGTTCAGTGACACTTCGGTCGAGAAGGCGCCGCCGCTTTGGAAGGACCTGACCCTGGCGTCTGTCCTCGCGGTCTTGCTGTGGGCAGCCGCCGCCATGATCTTGACGTAACGGCTCCCGCTAACGCGGCCGGGCCGCCGGCCCCTCACGCACGTCATCCCACCCCTGGGCGCGCAGCCGTTCCCGATACGCGCGCGCCCAGTTCAGCGCCATCCATTCTTCCTGGAAGATTTCGGTCACGACCACGTCGCGCTCCTGCAGCACGCGGACCTCGACCGGAATGCCGTCACCGACGACGACACATCGCACATCCGTCGCGCGGCGCTTCATGCACCACAGGACGCGTGCGCCCGGTTGCACGGCATCGCTCGACACGAATCTACCGAAAAAAAGGGGAGACACAGGAAGTGTATGCCCCTATCATGGGCGCCCGCAAGCGGAACCGTGTCTGACCTTCCGCCATCCGTTCACGTCGCCATCGTCGGCGCCGGCGCCGCCGGCATGGCGACCGCCATTTTCGCGCGTCGCGCGGCCCCCGACGCGCGGATCGCGCTGTTCGACAGCGCCACCAAACCGGGGGCGAAAATCCTCGTCAGCGGAGGAGGCCGGTGCAACGTCACCAACACCATCGTGAGCGAGACCGACTTCTGGGGCGGCAAGCGCACGATCGTCCGGCGGGTGCTGCGCGCGCTGCCGGTGGCGGCGACGGTTGCGTTCTTCCACGATCTCGGGCTGCCCCTGCGCGAGGAGGCCGGGGGCAAGCTGTTCCCTGACTCGAATCGGGCGCGGGACGTACTGAACGCGCTGATGTCGGGGCTCGGCGCGGCGGGCGCCACGGTCATCGCCGGCACGCGCATCAATGCAATCGCGCGCGCGGAGTCAGGATTCGAGCTCGAGACCTCGCGCGGCCCGCTCGCGGCGCGATCGGTGGTGCTGGCCACCGGGGGGCGCTCGCTCCCAAAGACGGGCAGCGACGGCGCAGGCTACAGCATCGCCCGCGCGCTCGGCCACACGATCGTCGAGCCGGCGCCCGCCCTTGCGCCGCTGGTGCTCGAGCCCGGCACCTCCTACAGCATTCATCACGCCCTCTCCGGCATCGCGGTCGACGTCGAGATCGCGATCTGGATCGACGGCGGGCTGAAGTCGCGGCTGTCCGGGCCGCTGCTGTGGACGCACTTCGGCATCAGCGGTCCGGTTGTGCTCAACGCGTCCCGGCACTGGGCTCGTGCGCGCCTCGAAGGGCGCGCCGTGCGCCTGACACTCAACTTTTACCCGGGCGAGAGCTTCGACACGGTCCACGCGCGCTGGGTCGCTGCGGCGGCGAGCCGCCCGCGGACGTCCGCCCGCGCCGTTCTCGCGGCGCGTCTGCCGGACGCTGTCGCCGTCGCCGTGCTCGGCGCCCTCGCCCTCTCCCCGGAGCAGCCCGTCGCCGCGCTCACGCGCGACGATCGGCGCCGCCTCGTCCACGTGCTCACCGAGTGGCCGCTGCCGGTCGCCGACACCCGGGGCTACAACTACGCCGAAGTGACATCGGGGGGCGTCGAGCTCGCCGAGATCGATCCCTCGACAATGGAGTCGCGCGTGTGCCCGGGGCTGTTCCTCGTCGGCGAGATTCTCGACGTCGACGGGCGCATCGGGGGATTCAACTTCCAGTGGGCCTGGTCGAGCGCGTTCGTCGCGGCGCGGGGGCTCGCAGCGCGTCACGCCTCGGCTGACTGAGAGGCGGAACTGTCCGAGTCCGGGACGTACGTGCGCGCGCGCGAACGGCGTTCGGCACGCCTGAGGTCGCGATCGTCACCTTTTACTGGTGATTCAGCCCGACTGTTGCGGGCACTCCGGTTGCTCAGGACACGGCATGCTCCAGGACCTCCGCTTTGCGCTCCGCACACTGTTCCGCTCGCCCGGCTTCACCACGACGGCGGCGGTGACCCTCGCACTCGGCATCGGCGTGACCTCGCTGATGTTCAGCGTCGTGAACGCGGTGCTGCTCCGCCCGTTGTCGTATCCAGACGCGGACCGCCTGATGCTGGTGTTCAACGTGAATACCAACGCGGCGGAAGCGAACACCATCCGCTCGACCGCGCTGGACTTCGAGGACTACCGCGCGCGCGCAGGCAGCTTCGACGGGCTGGCCGGGCATATCGGCACCGGGTTCACGTTCAGCGGGCAGGGCGAGCCGGAGCTCGTCCTCGGGCAGATGGTCACGCCGGATTTCTTCACGGTGCTCGGCGTGCTGCCCGCGCTCGGCCGCACCTTCGCGCCCGACGAGTTCGCGCCCGGGAGCGACACCACGATTGTGCTGTCGCAGCGGCTCTGGAAGCGTCGGTTCGGCGCATCGCCGTCCATCGTCGGCACCCACGTGACCGTCAACGGCAAGCCGTACACGATTGTTGGCGTGATGCCGGCGGGCTTCGACTACCCGGGGCGCCGCTACGAGCTGTGGGCGCCGCTTCCCTTCCCACGCACGGCGGATCTCCCGCCCGCCAACCGCGTCGCGCATTACCTTCAGGTCGTCGGCCGGCTGAAGCCCGCGGTGGCGGTCGCGCAGGCCGACGCCGAGATCAAGACGATTGCCGGCACCCTCGCCGCGCAATACCCGGACTCCAACCAGAACATGACCGCGCGGGTGACGCCGCTGCAGGACTTCATCGTCCGCGACGTGAAGACCCCGCTGTACGTCCTGCTGGGCGCCGTCGGGCTGGTCGTGCTGATTGCGTGCGCGAACGTGACCAACCTGCTTCTCGCGCGCGCGACCGCGCGGCACCGCGAGGTGGCGATCCGCCGGGCCCTCGGCGCCGGACGATGGCGGCTCGCGCGGCAGTTTCTCGCGGAGACGGCGGTGCTCTACGCGATCGGCGCCGCGGGCGCGCTCGCGCTGGCGAGCTGGGGCGCGTCGGCGCTCGTCGCGCTCGGGCCTGCGGACATCCCGCGGCTCGCCGACACCGCGCTCGACGGCCGCGTGCTCGCGGCCACGCTGCTGCTGTCGCTCGTCACAGCGGCCGTTTTCGGCCTGGCCCCCGCGCTTCAAGGAACGGCGGCGGATCCCGCGGAAGCGTTGCGTGCCGATGGTCGCGGGGCGAGCACAGGTCGCGCCCGGCACCGGTTCCGCGTGGTGCTCGTCGTCTCGGAGGTCGCGCTGGCCGTCGTCCTGCTGGTCGGCGCGGGCCTCGCCCTGCGCAGCCTCGTGCGGCTGACTGCCGTCGATCCCGGCTTCGACGCCGGCGGCCAGCTGACCTTCTCGGTCGTGCTGTCCCCGCGCCGCTATGGCGATGCGCCGTCGATGGCTGCAGCGGTTCAGCGGCTCTCCGACCAGCTCGCGTCCACGCCCGGCGTCCTGCAGGCGGGCGCGACGACTCACCTGCCGCTCAGTGGGCAGAATATGGAGAACGGGTTCGACGTGGAGGGCCTCGTGCTGCCAGGCCCCGGCGACGTGCCCGTGGCCGGCATGCGAGGCGTGCAGGGAGAATACCTGGCCGCGCTCGGAGCGCGCCTGAAGTCGGGGCGCGTGTTCACGCCGGCGGATCGAGCCGGTTCCCAGCCCGTCGCCATCGTGAACGAGGCCTTCGCGCGAAGGTACTTTCCGGGGCAGAGCCCCCTCGGCCGCCGCGTACGTGAAGGCGGCGCCGCGGCGATGCGCGAGGTCGTCGGCGTCATCGCGGACGTGAAGCACTCAGGTCCCGCGCAGGAGGCCCGCCCGGAAGTGAGCCTCCCGTACGCGCAGCTCGAGCCGGACTTCATGACCACGTGGTCTCGCGGGGTGTACTTCGTCGTCCGCGGCACGGTGCCCGCTTCGTCGCTGGCGTCGGCGGTTCGCGCCCAGGTCGCGTCGGTCGACGCCGACATGTCGCTGAACCAGCTTCAGCCGATGGCGGCGCTCGCGTCGGACGCGGTCGCGGAGCCGCGCTTCCGGACCCTGCTGCTCGGCCTGTTCGCCGGTCTGGCGATTACGCTGGCCAGCATCGGCGTCTTCGGCGTCCTGTCCTACTTCGTCACCCAGCGGACGCGCGAGATCGGGATCCGCGTGGCGCTCGGCGCGACCTCCCGCGACATCCTGCGGATGATCGTCGGGCGCGGCCTGGCGCTGGCCGGCGTCGGCCTCGCGCTCGGGCTGCTCGCGGCCATCCCGCTCACCCGCTCGATGCAGACGCTGCTGTTCGAGGTCAAGCCCCTCGACGTCCCGACCCTGGCGGTCGTCGTCATCGGCCTCGCGCTCGTCGCGGGGCTCGCCAGCTATCTGCCCGCGCGCCGCGCGCTTCAGATCGAGCCGATGACAGCGCTGAATGACAGCTAGAACTTCCTCCTGCAGCAGCGGTTTTGAAACCAGTGTCCTGGAAATTCAGAGTTCGCGGTCACGGTTCGCGGTTTTGCTCGAACGTGAACGGTAAAGCTGCAACCGTCGCCACCGGGACCGTACGG
>JANOJK010000362.1:0-5751 GCA_031408165.1 Acidobacteriota bacterium
CAGACCGGCCTCGACGTTCTCCGGGCGCAGGCGTTCGCGCCGCTCAAGGGAAAACGGGTCGGGCTCGTCACCAACCACACGGGCCTCGCGCGCGACGGCGCCACGGCGATCGACCTGCTGTTCGCCGCGAAGGACGTGACGCTGGCCGCGCTCTTCAGCCCGGAGCACGGCATCCGCGGGGTTCTAGACGCGAAGTTCCCGTCCGAGGTGGACGAGAAGACGAAGCTGCCGATCCACTCGCTGTACGGCGAGACGCAGCGGCCTACCGCGGCCATGCTCGAAGGACTGGACGTCGTCGTGATCGACCTCCAGGATATCGGCTCGCGTTTCTGGACCTACATGACGACGACGGCATACGTGATGGAGGAGGCCGCGAAGCGCAAGCTGCCGGTGTTCGTGCTGGATCGTCCCAACCCTGTCAACGGCTGGCTGATCGAGGGGCCCGCGCTCGACCGCGAGTCGATGGGGCACACCGGCTATTTCCCGGCGATGCCGATCCGGCACGGGATGACGCTTGGCGAGCTCGCGAAGCTCTTCAACGCGGAGAACAAGATCGGCGTGGACCTGACGGTGGTGGCGATGCAGAACTGGCGTCGCGACGACTGGTTCGACGACACCGCATTGCCCTGGGTGAATCCTTCGCCCAACATGCGCAACATGAACGAGGCCGCTCTCTACACGGGAATCGGCGCGATCGAGGGGACCAACCTGTCGGTGGGCCGCGGGACCGACACGCCGTTCGAGCACGTCGGCGCGCCGTGGATCAACGGCGTGCATCTCGCGGACGCGCTCAACGCGCGCGGGGTGGCGGGCGTCCGCTTCTACCCGGTGCGGTTCACGCCCGGGTCGAGCAAGTACGCGAAGGAGGCGTGCCAGGGCGTGTTCATCATCGTGACCGATCGCGCGGCGCTCCGTCCCGTCCGCGTCGGCCTCGAGATTGCGTCCGCGCTCAGCCGCATGTACCCCGCGCAGTACCAGCTGGACCTGGCCGCGCGCCTTTTCGGCTCGCGCGACACCCTGGCGCGCGTTCGCACGGGCGAAGATCCGGGAGCGATCGCCGCGTCCTGGTCGGCCGCGGAGGCCCGGTGGCGGCTGTTGCGCACGAAGTACCTGCTCTACCAGTAGGCCCGACTTTCGGGTCGGGCGTGTTCGGACGAGGTGCGTTGCTCACAAGCCACACGCCCGACCTTAAGGTCGGGCTTACTGGTGATCAGCGCCTGCGCTTGTCCAGGTACATGCGTTCATCGGCGGTTTCGACGTACGGCATGACGTCGTCGGCGTCGTGCGGGACCTCCACGCAGCCGATGCTGAGCCCGACCCCCTTTGGCAGCTCGGCGAGCTGCGGGGATTTCGCGAACGCCTGCTGCAGGTCCAGCGCGCGCCGGATCGCTTCCTCCTCGCCGCACGACATCAGCACCAGGAACTCGTCCCCTCCCCACCGGAACACGTAGTCCGCCTGCCGGATGTGCCGCAGCAGGAAAGACGCGACATCGCGGAGGACGCGATCGCCTGTGTCGTGCCCCAGCGTGTCGTTGATGGCCTTGAAGCGATCGATGTCGATGAACACGATCGAAAGCGGCACCTGGTAGCGCCGATGGCGCTGCACCTCGCGGCCGATGACTTCGTCGAAGAACCGGCGGTTGCGCGTGCCGGTCAGCGCGTCGGTAATCACCGCCTCCCGCAGCGCCCCCTGTGCCGACTCGAGGCGGGCATTCGCGTGGCGCAGCTCGTAGGTCATGTCCTCGAACGTCATCAGCTGCATCCCGAGCCCGGTCAGCAGGAAGATCACGAGCGTGGCGATCAGCGACCCCGACGCGGCCGCGCCCTCGGGCGCGCTGCCGAGCGTGGCGGCCCACGCGTTGAACCCGGCGAACAGGATGAGCATGACGCTGACCAGCCACGCGCCGAGGAGCCGCGCCTGCCGCGCGAGCAACGCATGGGCGATGCCGGCGGCCCCCATCGCGCCGGCGGTCAGGAGATACCCTGGCGCGAACGCCGCCTCCGGGCCGAGGGCCGCGGGGCCGAGGCCGAACCAGATCGCCACCGGCAGCAGCGGCATCGCATAGCTGCGCCGCAGCCTGGGAGAACGCCGGTACGCATCGGCGGCCACGACGAAGGTCAGCCCCGCCACGATGCGGAGAAACTGCGCGAAGCCGTAGACCATCGCCTGGAGTTGTTCGCCCCCCCACGGTTCCGCGGACAGGAAGAACGCCGACGACAGGGCGAGCCAGCCCCAGATCCACCAGAGGATGTAGGGCTTGCGCCGGTAGGCGTAGAGGAGGAAGAGCAGCGTGGCGATGACGAGCGTCTCGGCGCTCGCGAGCAGGCGAGGATTGACCAGCGTCGCAGTTGCCGACACGGACGAGGCGCCTTGTGCGAGGGCCAGCACGGCCATGTATAGAGCCTTGTCCCCCCGGGGCCGTCAGAGCCGATAGAGCATGAAATAGACGACGACCCCGGTGACGGAGACGTACAACCACAGCGGCAGGGTCCAGCGCGCGATCGCGCGGTGCCGGTCGTACTTCTTCGAGAGGCCGCGCGAGAGCGTCACCAGCACCATCGGCACGATCACGACCGCGAGGATCGTATGCGTCAGGAGAATGGTGAAGTAGAGGGTCCGGACGAGTCCCTGCTTCGTGAAGCGGACCGAGCCCACCTGCGCGTGATACGTCAGGTAGGAGATGAGGAAGAGCACCGACGTACAGACGGCGGCGATCATCACCGCGCGGTGCTGGGCCCGGCGGCCGCGCCTGATCAGGATCCAGCCGATGAACAGGAGGAGGGCGGACGTGGCGTTGAGAGTGGCGTTGAGCGCAGGGAGGTCGGTGACCGTCACGCCTTGTTCGCGATCATCAGGATCCAGAGGAGCGGCAGGTAGGCGATCGATCCGAAGAACACCCGGCGGGCGTCGCGGACGGCGCGCGTGCGCGCGAACTGCAGCGTGAACCAGAGGAAGACCACCCCCAGCAGCAGGGCGCCGGCGAAGTACACTTCGCCCGCCATCCCCATCAGCGCCGGCGCGAGGCTGAGCGGAACCAGGGCCGCCGCATACACGACGGACTGCCGGCCCGTGCTCCGGCCGTCAGGCTCCAGGACGGGCAGCATCGGGAAGCCCGCGCGCGCGTAGTCGTCGCGGTACATCCACGCGATCGCGAGGAAATGCGGAAGCTGCCAGAGGAACATGATGACGAAGAGCGTCCACGCCTGGGGCGGGAGCGCGCCGCTCGACGCCGCCCAGCCGATGATCGGCGGCAGCGCCCCGGGAATCGCGCCGATGACGGTCCCGAACGACGACCGGCGCTTCAGCGGCGTGTAGACCACGACGTAGGTGAGGAGCGTGGCAAGGGCGACGCCGGCCGCCAGCAGATTCGCCGACGCGACGATCATCAGCAGGCCCGCGAGCGTGATCGCGCTTGCGAAGAGCAGCGCTTCGATCGGCTGCAGCCGCTGGTCGGGCAGGGGGCGCGTGCGCGTGCGCCGCATCAGGGCGTCGAGGTCCCGCTCGATCACCTGGTTGTAAGCCGAGGCGCCGCCCGCAACCAGTCCCGTGCCGAGGAGGAGCCCGCAGACGTGCAGGAGGGGCAGCGATTCCCCGTCCGCCATCGCGTAACCGACCAGCGTCGACGCCACGACCAGGAGGTTCAGCCGTGGTTTCGCCAGTGCGACGAAATCGCGCGCCCGCGCGTGCGACCCCGCGATGACCGCTGCGTCAGACCTCATGGCCGCGCCTCGGCATGAACCGCAGCACCATGAACCGCAGCACCGTGAACCGTAGCACCCTGGAACCGGAGAACCGTGGACCCCTGCCACGCCCGCAGCGTCAGCACGAGCGAGGTGCCGAGCACCAGCGCGCCGTTCACGACGTGCGCCGTGTTGACGACCGGATCCATCCCGCTCCACACGACGAACGCCCCGAGCGTCACCTGCATCGAGAGCAACAGCAGGAGCAGGAACGCGGGGCGCACCAGCTCGCGGCGGCCGCGGTGATGGTAGAGGACGTGGCTCGATGCCGCCAGGATCGCGGCCGTGACGAAGAGCGCCCCCACGCGGTGCGCGAAGTGAATCGCGATCTTCCCGTTCCACACGGGCGGCAGCACGTGGCCGAACGCGTACGGGAAATCCGGGATCGCCATGCCGGCGTTAGTGTGCCTCATCGTCGCGCCGACGAGGATCTGGGTGTAGATGAGCGCCGTCGTCACCAGGGCGACGCGGCGCAGCGTCAGGTCGTCAACAGGCGCGGCCGCCTGCCGCCACCCCCGCGAGGTCACCACCGCCAGCGTGAGCGTCAGGCAGAAGAAGATCTGCGCAAGACCCGCATGGCCGATGGAGATTGCGGGGGGGAGGAAGAAGATCACCGTGAGCCCGCCGAGGAGCCCCTGCACGATGACCGCGCCCAGCGCCGTGAACCCCAGCCTGCGGACCCAGGGCCGTGGGTCGACCCACCAGGTCCATCCCGCCATGATGATGGTGAGAAACCCGACCGTGCTCGCGATCAGCCGATGGCTGTGCTCGTACTTGATGCCGCCGACCCACTTGCTCATCGGGAACGTGAACATGTTCCACCCGTACGTCGTCGGCCAGTCGGGCACCGAGAGGCCCGAGTCCGTGCTCGTGACCATGCCGCCGGCCCCGATGAGGAGCACCGTGCAGAGCGTGACGAGCTTGACGTAGCGGTGATGCCAAAGCATTACAAGTTCCAGGAGGTTGGAGGTCGGAGGTCGGAGGTTGGTCGGAGGTCCGAGGTTGGAGGTCGGAGGTTAGAGGCCGGAGCGCCGCAGCCGCCTTGTTGCACCCAGCCTCCAACCTCCAACCTCCGGCCTCCACACCTGTTCATACTGCCGGCTTGAACGTGAACGTAATGCTCTTCGCGTCTTTCTCGGCGAGCGTGACCGTCTGCGTCTGGCGGCCGAGCTTTTCGTGTACCGCTTCGACCGTGTAGGTGCCGGGCGGAATCGTCTTCAGCTCGAACTTCCCGCCGCTGCCGCTGACGGTGAAATACGGATGATCCACGACGCCGATGTAGGCGTGCATCCAGCTGTGTACGTCGCACTTGAAGGGGATCAGCACTTCGGACGCCGTGAACACGACGGTGTTCTTCATCCCCGGCATCGGCTGGCCGACGTTGAACTCGCGATTGGTCTCCGGCATCCCGTGGACGTTGTGGAGGGTCTTGTCGCTGTTGACCACCTCGAGCGGCTGCGTTGTCCGGAGGCCGAGCACGTGCGGGACGTACTGGCAGCCTTTCTGATCCAGCTTCACCGGCTCGGTCGGCACCTCGAACGCGTACTGGCTTCCGAGGTCGTCCTTTATGTAGACGAAGACGTTCTGCAGACCGCCGTTGTCCACGAGGATGGACTCCGACGTCACGGGCGTGGAACCACAGCCGGGATCCGACGCCATCTTGATGATCGCGTTCGGCGGCGGCGTTCCCTGGAACACCATCGTCCCGGCGAGCGTCGCCGTCGTGGCCGGATCGACTGTTTTGGTGCCGCGGGCCACGACAGATTTCCCGGTGTCAATACCCGCACCGCTGCACGCCGTCGCGGCGAGCAGGGCGGCGAGCGCTATCAGAATGAAATTACGAGACATGACCTGCCATGAATATCACGAACCCGACGCCTCTTTAAGCTTTCGCAGGATCCGGTCCTCGATCCAGTGCGAGTCCCACCATTCGTTACTCAGTTCGGGGGCTTCGCCCCCGAACCCCCTACACGCTCGCTCGCGGGGGCCCCGATCCCCGCTCCGCTCACG
>JANOJK010000379.1:0-3114 GCA_031408165.1 Acidobacteriota bacterium
CGCCCGACCCTCAAGGACCGGTGCACCGGCGTGGCGATCCGCAAGCTTGTCGACACCGCCGTCATCCTCGACCGCTACCGCCGCGAGGAGAAGCAGCGCGCCGCGCTCTGGCCCGCCGACACGCTCGAGACCGACGGCGGACTCTGGGTGTCCGAACAGATGATCGAGCTGCTCTCGATTGCCAGGCGCATCGCCCCCGCCGACATCACCGTCCTCCTCACCGGCGAAACCGGCACCGGCAAGGAGGTGCTCGCGCGCGCCATCCACCGCGCGTCGGGCCGCGCCGCCGCGCCCTTCGTCCCCTTCAACTGCACCGCCGTCCCCCGCGACATGCTCGAGAGCCAGCTCTTTGGCTACCGGAAAGGCGCGTTCACCGGGGCCGACACCGCGTTCGAAGGCATCATCCGCGGCGCCAGCGGCGGCACGCTGTTCCTCGACGAGATTGCCGAGATCGGCCCGGAGCTGCAGCCCAAGCTCCTGCGCTTTCTCGAGACGCACGAGGTCCACGGCCTCGGCGAGGCGCAGCCGGTGAAGGTGGACGTCCGCGTCATCGCCGCCACCAACGCCGATCTGGAGGCGCTCGTCGCCGACGGACGCTTCCGCGAAGACCTCTTCTACCGCCTCAACGTCGTCCGCCTCCGCCTGCCGCCGCTGCGCGAGCGCCGGGAGGAGATCCCGCCCCTCATCGACCACTACCTCCGGAAGTCCGCGGAGGAGCAGAAGAAGGGGCGCCTGTCGCTGGACGATGAGACGCTGGAGTTCCTCGTGCTCTACGCCTGGCCGGGAAACGTGCGGCAGCTCGTGAACGAGATCAGCCGCGTGGTCGCGTTCGCCGACGTCGACGCCACGATCACCCCCGTGCTCCTGTCGCCGGAGATCCAGGCCTCGCGCCGCACCGTGCGGGTGCTGCCCGGCGACGAGCCCGAGATCCGGGTCCGCCTCGATCAGCCGCTGAACGACGCCGTCGACGCGATCGAACGCGTCATGGTGACGCGCGCGCTCGACCGGACGCACGGGAATTACGAGAACGCCGCGAAGCTCCTCGGCATCTCCAGGAAGGGCCTCTTCCTGAAGCGCCGCCGCTGGGGCATGCAGCGCGCCTCCTGACCGGCGCCGCGGCCTGAACCGTTTTCGGGTGTGGAACCGTGCGCCCTTCCCCTCCGTCCAAGCTGCTGATATATTCCCCACAATGTGGTTTAAATCAAAATCCGCGCTCGGCGACTTCGAGCAGCTCGTGCTGCTCGGCGTCCTCCGCCTCGACGGAGAGGCCTACGGCGCCGCCATTCGGCGGGAGATCCATGGCCGCTCGGGGCGCGACGTCTCCATCAACGCCGTCTACACCACGCTGGACCGCCTCGAGGACAAGGGGCTGCTGCGGTCGTGGACCGGGGAGCCGACCCCGCAGCGCGGAGGGCGCCGCCGGAAGTTCTACGCGCTCCAGCCCGCCGGCGTCACCGCGATGCGCCACGCCTATCAGGCCCTCCGCTCGATGGCCGACGGACTCGAAGAACGGCTCGACGCGAAGTGAGCGCCGCCCCGCCGCGCCTTGCCGTTCGCATGCTGACCTGGCGCCTCGCGCCCGAGTGGCGCGACTACGTCCTCGGCGATCTCGAAGAAGAGTTCCGCTCGCGAGCCGCCGCCTCGCCGGCCGCGGCTCGCCACTGGTTCTGGCGCCAGACGCTCCGCTGCGTCGCGGCTCCGCCGCCCCGGCGCGCCGGCCGGGCGAACCCCGGTCCCACTGGAGACCCGTTCATGCGCACAGTCCTGTCCGACGTCCGACACGCGCTTCGTGTGTTCAGGCGCGCTCCCTCCTTCGCGATCGCCGTCGTCGCGGTGCTCGCGCTCGGCATCGGCGCCAATACCGCGATCTTCAGCATCGTGAACGCCGTGCTCTTGCGCCCGCTGCCCTTCGACGAGCCGGAGCGCCTCGTCCGTCTCTACCACACGCCGCCGCAATCCACGTTTCCCGGCATGCCGACCTTCTCGCTGTCCCCGGCCAACTTCATCGACTGGCAGCGCGACAGCGTGTCGTTCGAAGCGATGGCCGTCTACCGCTTCCGGCAGTTCACCCTCACGGGGAGCGGTAACGCCGAGGCGCTGCGGGCCGCCGTGGTCGGACCGGATTTCTTCAAGATCGTGCGCACCCAGCCCGCGCTCGGACGGACGTTCCTCGCGGAGGAGCACGCGCCGGCGCGCGCCAGGGTCGTGGTCGTCAGCGACCGATTCTGGAAAAGCCATCTCGGCGCCGCGCCCGACGCCGCCGGCCGTACGCTGACCTTCGACGGCGAGACATATTCGGTCGTGGGCGTAATGCCGCCGGGATTCTCCGTGAACGCCTGGGGCGCGACAGGGCAGCCGCTGTGGGTACCGCTCGCGTGGACCGACCAGGATCGGGCCATCCGCGAAAACCACAACTTCCAGGCGGTCGCGCGGCTGAAGCCGGGCGTGGCGCTGGGGCAGGCGAAGTCCGAGCTCGAGGTCATCTCGAAGCGCCTCGAGGCGGCGTACCCGGCCGACAACGCCGGGTGGGGCGGCACGGCCATCCCTCTCGCCGACGTGCTCGTCGGGGACATCCGGACCTCCCTCGTCCTGCTGCTCGTCGCGGTGGCGCTCGTGCTGCTGATCGCCTGCGCGAACGTGGGCAACCTGATCCTCGCCCGGGCGATGAGCCGCCGGAAGGAGATCGCCATCCGCGCGGCACTCGGCGCGGGCCGGCGCCGCGTCTTCCAGCACCTGCTGATCGAATCGCTGGTGCTGTCGCTGGCGGGCGGCGCGCTCGGCCTGCTGCTCGCGCGCGGAGCGATCGGCGCCGTGGCCTCGCTCCTCGCCAACCAGATTCCCCGCGCCGAGGAAGTATCCGTGGACGCCCGCGTGCTGCTCTTCGTGCTGGCGGCGTCGATCCTGACCGGCATCCTGGCGGGAGCGATCCCGGCCGTGCGCGCCGGCAGGACGGATCTCAACGACACGCTCAAAGAAGGAGGGCGAAGCGACTCGGCGGGCGCCGGCAGCCTGACGCGCCGCGCGCTGATCGTGGCGGAAGTGGCGCTGTCGCTGATGCTGCTGATGGGCGCCGGGGTCATGCTCCGCAGCCTGCACGCGCTGCGCGGCGTCGAC
>JANOJK010000450.1:0-7587 GCA_031408165.1 Acidobacteriota bacterium
GTCTGGACCCGTGCGAGACGCTCGACCCGCGCCGCCACGTCCCGGTAGTCGCCCGCGTCGGTCTGGAGCTCGAGAAACACCGCCAGCGCCCGCGCCGTCTCCCCGAGGGTCTCGAGAATCAGGCCGAGATCGTAAAGCAGCTCGCGGCCTTCGTTGGCGCTCGGCGCCGGGGCCTCGGCGGCGCGCTCGAGCCACTCGGCGGCGTGCCCCGGGTCGTCCAGCTTCTGAAACAGCCGCCCCAGCAGCGAGGCCGCCTCGAAACGATGCGTGGGCACGCGCGCCGCGTGGATGAGCGCAGTGATGGCCTCCTCCGTCATGCCCATATCCAGGTAGGTCTTCGCGAGCGTCAGCTGCTCCCCGGCTTCATGCGCACCGGCCTGCTTCGACACGGCCGAACGAAAGTCGCCGAACAGGTCGTCGAGGTTCGACGCCGCCGGCTTGGGCGCGGGCGCCGAGGTCAGACCCTGCAACTCCGCGAGCACGTCGCTCAGATCGATGTCGACCGGCGCTGACGCCTTGCCGGCGTTCGGCGGCGCGGCGGGCGCGCGGGGACGCAGCGGAATGTCGGGCTCGGAGCCGCTGACCCGCGCGGCGGCGGCGCCGCGCCGATGGGCGGGTTCGGAGTCGCGCCGGGGCTCAGGCGCGGTCACGGCGTCGGCCGCCCGCGCCGCGGGTGCTTCCGTCGCGGCCTCCGGCTCCGCCTCGATCGCGACCCCAACGGGCTCGGGGGTCGCGGCCGATTCCGGCCGCGCCTCTTCGTCCGGCGGGCCGAAGAGCTCCGGCGCCATGAACGGATCGGTGGCGACAAACGGCCCCTGGCCGCTCAGTCGATCGGCAATCAAGGTGTCGGGGTCCGGCACGTCCAGCATGACCAGCGCCCGGCGGAAGCGCTCGATGTGGGCATGCTCCCAGGGCTCGCGCGCGACGAGATCCTCCGCGATCACGCGCGCCTCGGCGGCCTGGCCGGACTCGAGATACGCGTCGGCCAGCTGCGCCTGCGTCTCGTACATCGTGGCCTCGAGGCCGCCGTCCACGCAGATCTCGATGAGCTTGAGGAGCGCCACGATCTGTCCCGAGACCCGGGTCACGAATTCATGCAGGATCGCGGCGGCGTCGAAATAGTTGCCAGCGCGGAGCTCGGCGTCCACCGCGGCGTCGATGCAGACAAACGCCGCCTCGGGAGCGACGGGGGCCAGCGTCCACGCCAGCTCGACGATCTTCACGCGCTGCGACTCGTCGATGAGCAGGAGCTGCGCGAGGATCTCGCGCCCGCTGTCCATCGCGCCGGAGCGGAGCTCGATCTCCATCAGCGCCATCAGGAGGGCGGGGTCCTGGCCGGCGATGCCGCGATCCAGATATCCCTTCGCGGCGTCGAGGTCCCCGACGGCCACGGCCGCGTGCGCCAGCACCGCGCGCCCCTCGACGTCGTCGGGGTTGCAGCGGACCGCTTCCCGCAGCGCATTGAGCGCCTCGTCAGGGCGGCCTTTCTCGACGAGGTCGGCGTGCATCGCACGGTATTGCATCGCCGCCGCGATCGCGTCGCCGCTCTGCGCGAGCGTGCGCGCGGCGAGGACGCGCGCGTCGAAGTCGTTGGGGTCCAGCACCCCGAGCCGCACGGTCATCTGGTCGGCGCCCGCGGTGTCGCCGCGCGCGCGGCGGCGGTTCGCGACCCCGAGGAAGTGCATCTTCGCGTCGGCGAGGAGCCCCTGCTTCGCGGAGATCTCGCCCAGGCTCAACTGGACCCCTTCGTCGTCGGGCTTGATCTTGAGGATCTTCTTATAGATCGCGGCGGCCTTGGGGTAGAACCCCTCGTGCATCAGGTGCTCGGCGATCTGCATGTACTGCGCGACCGCCTGATCGGGCTTCGAGGCGCGGATGTAGAGGTCGCCCAGCGTGTTGCGGGTGTTCCAGTCGCGCGGCTGGTCCTCGATCATCCGGGCGTACTCGGCGATCGCCAGATCCAGCCTGCCCTGCCGGAGCAGCTTCTCCGCTTTCTTGAGTGCCTCGTCGCGTTCGGTGGCCACGGGGGATCCCTAGATCCTATCAAACAGCGTGGGGGGGCGGAACGATCGGCGATGCGCGTCGGAATAGCCGAACCGGGACACCGCGTCAAGGTGATCACGGGTGGCGTAGCCCTTGTGGCGGTCGAACCCGTAACGCGGATCCTGGCCGTGCAGCTCCCGCATGGCGCGGTCCCGTGTCACTTTCGCCACGATGGACGCCGCCGCAATCGCCGTGCAGCGGGTATCGCCGTGCACCACGCCGCGCTGCGCCATGGGAAGGTCGGGCACGCGGAAGGCGTCGACGAGCACCATGTCGGGCAGCGGCGCGAGCGCCAGCACCGCCCGCTGCATGGCCCGCAGCGACGCCTGGTGGATGTTGATGCGGTCGATCTCGCCGGGATCCACGCCGACGACCGACCAGCAGATCGCCTCCCGCGTGATGCGTTCGTACAGCCGGTCCCGTTCCGGGGCGGTGACCGTCTTCGAGTCGCAGATGCGCGGGATATACCGATCGGGGTGCAGCACGACCGCCGACGCGACGACGGGGCCGGCCAGGCAGCCGCGGCCCACTTCGTCGACCCCCGCGACGTACACGAACCCCATGCGCCGGAGCGCATTCTCCAGGGTCCGGTAGGAGCGGGTTTTGACCATCGGGGTAATTCCCGAAATCGGGTAACTGTGTAATTTGAATTACCCGATTACCCGATTCCTCAATTACTCAATTCTACGCTGTCTGCTTCTTCCCCGTCTCCTTCATGCGCGCGGCCTTACCCTTGAGTTCGCGCAGGAAGTACAGCTTGGCGCGGCGGACCTTCGCGGTGCGCAGGACCTCGATCTTGGCGATGACGGGCGAGTGCAGCGGGAAGATGCGCTCGACGCCCTGGCCGAACGACACCTTGCGGACCGTGAACGTCGCGCGGGCGCCGCCCCGGTGCATGCCGATCACCATGCCTTCGAACACCTGGATGCGCTCCTTGTCTCCCTCGCGCACCTTCACGTGTACTTTCACCGTGTCGCCAGGCTTGATCGCCGGGCGCTGGGTGAGTTGCGTGCGCTCGACGGTCTCTACGGCAGTCATCTTTCTCTCCTTTGCGGCGGGGTCCCCTGCACCCCGCCTGGCTCGCTGCTCTTACCCGGCCGATCCGGGCCGCTCCATTCCGCTCGCGATGGAGCCTTCCTCCACCGGCTTGCCTCGCCGAAGCCACCGCTGGCCTTCACTCGCTCTCGTTCCGTTGCGACCGCGCCAACAAATCCGGCCGATGGCGACGGGTGCGTTCAAGGGCCTGCTGCCGCCGCCATTTCTCAATCTCCGCGTGGTGGCCCGAGAGTAGCACCGGCGGGACCCCGTGGCCCCGGAACTCCGCGGGCCGCGTGTACTGCGGAAAGTCCAGGAGCCCGTCCCCCGCAAACGTATCGCCGGCGACCGACGCTTCGGCGCCGACCACGCCGGGGACGAGCCGCGCGACGGCGTCCACGATCACCAGCGCCGGCAGCTCCCCGCCCGAGAGCACGTAGTCCCCTATCGAGATCGCCTCGGTCGCCAGGTGCTCCCTGACGCGCTCGTCAACCCCTTCGTACCGCCCGCACAGGACCACCAGGTGGTCCAGCGCGCTCAGCCGCTCCGCCACGCCGTGCGTCAGCCGCTCCCCGTCGGGCGACGTCAGCACGATCGCATGGCGGCACCCCGCCCCGCATCGCTCGCCCTTGATGCGATCGACCGCGGTGAACAGCGGCTCCGGCTTCAGCACCATCCCCGGCCCGCCACCAAACGGCATGTCGTCGACGACGCGGTGCCGGTCGGTCGTGAACCCCCGCAGGTCGTGCACGCGGATGTCGAGCAGCCCGCGCGCGACGGCCCGCGAGACGATCCCTTCCGACAGAGGAGCCGTCACCATCGCGGGAAAAATCGTCACGATATCGATCTTCATATCGGGTCATGCGCAATCCGGTCATTGAGTAATTGAGCAACTGGTTTCGAGTACCCGATTACGCAATCACTCGCTGTCACAGATCCAGCAGCCCCCTGGGCGGATCGACGACGATCACTCTCGCGGCCGGATCGACGCGCACGCAGATCCCGCCGACCATCGGGACCATGACTTCCCCACGCGGCCCGGCGATGACCAGCCGGCTGCGCTCGATCGGCCCGTCCACGGAGGTCACGCGCCCGATCGATTGTCCCGTCGTGTCCTGCACGTCGCAGCCGACGAGGTCGTGCCGGTAATACGTGTCCGCCGGCAGCGGCGGCAGATCCGCTTCCGGAATCCGCAGTTCCGCCCCCGCGAGCGCCGCGGCCGCCTCCATCGTGTCCACCCCTTCGAAGCCGACGATGGGACGCCCCAGGTGAAACTTCACGGACGCGATCGTGACCGGCTCCGATCGCCCGGGCGCCTCGAGGTGCAGCACGCGGCCGGCGACGAACCGTTCCGCCGGCGCGTCGGTCTCCGGGTTCACGAAGACATCGCCGCGCACCCCGTGGGTCCGTCCGATGCGCCCGATCAGAATCAGCTCCATCACCAGTTAGCCCGACCTTCAGGTCGGGCGTGTTGGGACCAGCAACCCCGACCTTCCCGCCTCCGCCACAGGCTACGGCGGGGGCGCCGAAGCGTTTCGCGAAGGCGGCCCGGTCCGGTGTGTCGGGACCGGCAATCGGCTCGTTTCAGCACGTCCGACATGAATGTCGGGCCTACTGGTCCCTGAACTCTACCGACACCTTTGTGCCGTCGAGTTCAGCGGCCGCGGTCGCCAGCGTGCGGACGGCCTGCGCGGTGCGCCCCTGGCGCCCGATCACGCGGCCCATGTCGCCCGCCGCCATGGTCAGCTCCACCAGCGACTGCCCGCGGGCGTCGCGCTCGGTGACGCTGACGGCGTCCGGCTTGTCGGCGAGCGCCTTCGCGATCGCCTCGACGACCGCCCGTGCGCGGCTCACGACGCGGGGGCTGCGGCGGCCGCGTCGATACCGGTATCGACGGCCGGCGCCGGCGGCATGCGGTCGACCAGCGTGCGGACCGTGTCGGACGGCTGCGCGCCAAGCTTGATCCAGTGCGCCAGGCGCTCCCGATCGATCTTGAGCGACTCCGGGTTGGTGCGCGGGTTGTACTGCCCCAGCACCTCGACGTAGGAGCTGTCGCGCGCCGCGCGCGAATCGGTCACCACCACGCGGAAGAAGGGCCGCTTCTTGGAGCCGGCCCGCCGTAAGCGAATCACTACCATTTGTTCCTCAGTTTGCCGTTCACGGTTGGCAGTTCGCGGGGTGCGAGCTGCGACTATCCCCTCATCATGCCTTTCAACGCCCCCAGGCTGGGCCGTTTCCCCTTCGCCAGTCCGGCCATGCCGCCGAGCGACTTGAGCATCTTCTTCATCTGGATGAACTGCTTCAGCAGGCGGTTCACCTCTTCGACCGTCGTGCCGGAGCCCTTCGCGATGCGCTTGCGCCGCTGGCCGTTGATCAACTGGTGGTTGGCGCGTTCGTTCGCCGTCATCGAGTTGATGATCGCTTCGACGCGGCCGATCTGCTTCTCGTCGACCTGATCCTTCTGCGCCTTCAGCTCCTTGATGGCTCCCATCCCGGGCAGCATCCCGAGGATCTGCTCGATCGGGCCCATCTTGCGGATCGTCCGCAGCTGATCGCGGAAATCCTCCAGCGTGAACTCGTCACGCCGGATCTTCCGTTCCAGCTTCTCGGCGTCCTCGATCGAGACGGCCTCTTCGGCCTTCTCGATGAGCGACAGCACGTCGCCCATGCCGAGCACGCGCGACACCACGCGGTCGGCGTGGAACGGCTCGAGATCCTGCAGCCGCTCGCCGCTGCCCACAAACGCGATCGGGACGCCGACGACCGACACCACCGACAGCGCCGCGCCGCCGCGCGCGTCGCCGTCCATCTTCGACAGCACGACGCCGGTGACGCCGATCCGCCGGTTGAACTCGCCGGCGCTCTTGATCGCGTCCTGTCCCGTCATCGCGTCGGCGACAAACAGCAGATCGACGGGCTTGACGGCGGCCTTGATCGCCTCGAGCTCCTCCATCAGGGTGTCGTCGATGTGCAGCCGGCCCGCGGTGTCGACGATGACGACGTCGAACCCGCCGTTCCTGGCCTCGGCGAGCGCTCCCGTGGCGCGCGTGACCGGGTTCATCTCCCCGGCGGGGTCGTGCACGCGCACGTCCGCCTGCTTCCCGATGACCGACAGCTGGTGAATCGCCGCAGGGCGGCGCACGTCGGTCGACACGAGCAGGGGATGCCGTCCCTGCCGGGTCAGCCACTTCCCCAGCTTCGCCGACGTCGTCGTCTTGCCCGAGCCCTGGAGTCCGAGCAGCATGATCACGCGGGGCGATTCGCTGGTGGGCCTGAGCCCCCCCTGCGCGTCGCCGAACAGCGCGAGCATCTCGTCGCGCACGATGCGCACGACCTGCTGGCCGGGGGAGAGACTGCGCAGCACTTCCTGGTCGACCGCCCGATCGCGCACGCGATCGATGAAGGCCTTCACGACCTTGAAGTTGACGTCGGCTTCGAGCAGCGCCATCCGGATTTCCCGGAGCGCCAGCTCGACAGTCTCTTCGGTAAGCCGGCCGCCTCCGCCGATCGAGCGGAAAACGTCCTGCAACCGGTTTGAGAGGGACTCGAACATGACCACCCAGGCGCCCCTAAACGTATAAGGCGCAAACCCTTATGGTAGAGGAATTAGACCGAACCGTCAACGGTCTGGGCGTCGCCTTCGTCCAGGGACCGTACTGACGAGCCGTCGAAACGCGCGGACGAGGGTTTCCGCTACGAAATCCTCTCCGCAAGCCCTCTCCATTCAAGTTAATCGTGTTGGAGATTGTCACCAGCCGCCTGTGGCTGTATAACTTTGTCGTTCGCCGAAAACGCGCACGGTTCACGAGTTCGGCGTCCAGGCTAAGGAGGGGGGAGCTGATGATGCTGTTAATGAGCAAGCGCACGTACCAAGGGGTGCTGGCCGCGACGCTGCTGTTCGCGTCCGCCGGCGGGGTGACGGCGCAGGAATTCCGCGCGACTATCAAGGGACAGGTGATCGACTCGAGCCAGGCATCGCTGCCCGGCGCCACGATCACGGCTCTGAACCAGGAGACGGGCGAGATCGCCACGGCGGCCACCAACAGCGACGGGAGCTACACCGTCCCGTTCCTGCGGCCGGGGCTCTACACGCTGACCGTGGAGATGCCGAGCTTCCAGAAATACACGCGCAAGGACATGCGCCTTCAAGTGGGTGAGACCGCGACGATCAACGTTTCGCTCGCCATCGGCGGCATCGCCGAGAACGTGACGGTGTCGGCCGAGTCGCCGATCCTCGAAACGAGCAACGCCAACCGCGGCACCGTCATCGACCAGGCACGTATCGCGGAGCTGCCGCTGCAGTCGCGCAGTCCGATGGCGCTCGTCCCCCTCGTGGCCGGGGTCAACTACAACGCCGAAGCGATCTACCTCCGTCCGTTCGACAACGGCGCGCTCGCCGCCTGGTCGATGAACGGCGGCCAGAGCAGCAACAACGAGTTCCTCCTCGACGGCGCGCCGAACAACGCCAACCAGGGGGGCAACAACATCGCCTACGTGCCGCCGGCGGCC
>JANOJK010000475.1:0-9492 GCA_031408165.1 Acidobacteriota bacterium
TCGGTGTAGACCTGGCGTCCCTGAAGCTGGTCGGATGCGATATACGACAGCCATTCCTTCATGTCGGCGGCCGTAATGGCCGACACGCCGGTCGGCTTCCGCATCTGGGCCAGGCCGGACGCCTGAGACACCAGCACGGCCGCGAGGAGCGCCCCGCACAGGGCAGCAAGCGAGCGAGATTTCGTCAATCCATGCCTCCGTAAAGACTATGAATACGGCGGATTGGACAGCAGCGCTTACGAGTCGGCGATCGGCACTGCTCTGCGACTCGGCCGGGTAGCCGCGACCACGACGCTGGATGGTGCTCTCACTCGGCGAGTGAAGTGGAAGTGAGTGACTTCAATATGGCAGTTGGCGCTGACGACGGTCATCCCCTGCTCGGGCCGTTCGTCGTCGGTCTGCGCCGGTCCGCCGGTTGACCTGATCGGCAAATTCCTTGAAGGCGGCGGGCGCCTCGGCGGTCAGCTTTTTTGCGATCTTGAGACTTCGCAGCTTCCGTTCAAACCGTGCAAGTATCGTGTTCAGTGCAACCATTCGCTCCCTTCCCGCAGTATCGTCACGGGGCATAGCACGGCCCGTGCCGCTTTTGGTAAGCCCGTCAGGCCTACGCGCGACGATCGACAGCAGCTCAGTAGATGCAGCTCGCGCTAGATCGCACCCTGATCGCCCTTCGCGAAGAGCTGGCCGATAAGCACGGGGCTGTTGGGGTTCGTCCGACTAAGCAGGACGCGAAGGGGCGCCCAAGAGGCGTAGGGGTAGGAGTGGCAGACATTAACCTTACGCAAGCCGATGCCGACGTGCTCCTCGCGATGGAGAAGCACAAGGTCGAGGACACTCCATACGAATACCCTAGCCTCGGTGGCGGAGTTCGTATTCCCCTTCAGAGCCCCGACAAGCGCGAGTTGTTCTTTCTGGACATCACCCGTAGCCAGGTAGTACTGACGAAGGGCACGTACCAGAATCGCGCTCGAGGTGTCGCGATCCTGGCGCGGCTGGATTTCGGTGGTGCACCTCACCGTAATCCTGACGACCAGGAAATCCCATGTCCGCACCTGCACCTGTATCGCGAGGGGTACGGAGATCGATGGGCGACTCCGTTGCCAGCCGAGCGGTTCAGCGACGTTAGCGATTCCTGGCTCCTGCTGCTAGAGTTCATGCACTTTGTGAACATTACTGTGCCGCCAGACGTGCGAAGGGACCTGTTTACGTGATGATCGACGAAGTCCGCGTGTTGCTCGACCAGTACGCTCAGTGGGTGCGCGACAAGAGCATCCTCCGAGAGGTCAACGACCAGTACGTCGAGATCACCACTCCGTACCTCGATCGTCACAACGACTACACGCAGATATACGTGCGCAAGGACGATGGCGGGTTCGTGTTGACCGACGGCGGCGACACGATCCAGGACTTGCGGGCGTCAGGTTGCGATCTCGAAACGTCGAAGCGCAGGGAACTTCTCGCCGCGGCGCTGAATGGCTTTGGCGTCAGGCGTGAGGGCGACGCGCTGCTGGTGAAGGCCACTGCGCACGATTTCTCACTGCGCAAGCACAACCTGGTACAGGCAATCCTAGCGGTGAACGACCTCTTCTACCTTGCTGTTCCGATCGTCGCCAGTCTGTTCCTCGAAGACGTCACCGCCTGGCTCGAGTTGCACGACATACGTTTCACGCCGAACGTGAAGTTCACCGGACGAAGCGGATACGACCACACGTTCGACTTTGTCGTGCCGGCGTCGAGGCGAGCACCCGAGAGGCTGATTCGCGCCGTCAACCGACCGAGCCGGGACTTGGCTGAGGCGATGGCGTTTTCTTGGGTCGACACGAAGGAAGTGCGGCCAGTCGCGTCCAAGTTCTACGCGTTCTTGAACGACGAGAACCGACCTCCAGCGACATCGATTGTCGATGCCTTGCGAAACTACGACATCGTGCCCGTGCTTTGGAGCCGTCGCGACGAAGTGAGACTAGAGTTGGCAGCTTGAGCCGAACCCCGAAAGCGTTGACGGTCAAATGAGGCGGCGCGGCTTGGTGTTGATCATTCTCGGTGCGGCGCTGGCGGTTTGGCCGGCCCTGGGTTACCTCAGAGAATTCGTTGCTGTCGATGCCTGCCTCGACGCGGGCGGTTCGTTCGACTACACGCAGTCTCGCTGCGATCATGCCGAGAATCACGCGTTCATCGCATATTCGGACAGGCAACCAATGGCGTTGTGGATCGCCGCCGTGGGTGGAATCGTTCTCGCGACCGGCACGGTAATGTTTTTTCTCCGGTCCCCGAGGACGGAATAGGTTGGGAGTCCCCGGCCTAGCTCGTCGACACGCCGCACGCGAAGATCTGATGGAGTCGTCAGGGAACCGCTGACCCTCGCCAAGCGTACGAAGTGCCAGCGCGTCAGATTTGGGATGCTTTACTGGAGTATCGGAAGAACGGCTGACAGCGGGCCTCAGGTCAGACAGCCGAGCGGACCAGGTCGACCGGGGCGCAGCCAACACGAGATGTGGTTCCAACTGGCGCTGTTCGGGTCCGCCAGTTTTGGATTTTTTTGCTCCCGCGCGGTGCGCGGACAGAGAAATGCGTCTGGTTCGCGTCGGCCGCGGCCGGAGCCATCTGCGTAGCCCGTGTACGTGGCGGGGCTAGCCGTCCACTCTCAGGGAGCGCATCGGGTCGATGCGCGCTGCGCGCCGGGCGGGGAGGCCATTCGCGAGCAGGGCCGTGCCGAGCAGCACGCCGGTGACGAGCGATAGCACGGGCAGGTCGTGCGCGCTGACGCCGAAGAGCGTGTCGCCGAGAAGGCGCGCCGCGGCGACCGACGCCGCCAAGCCGCACGCGACCCCGATTCCCACGACCGTGACGCCCGTTGCGACGATGCTGCGCATGATGTCGCGAGTGCGCGCGCCGAGCGCGACGCGAATGCCGATCTCCCGGGTCCGCTGGGTGACCAGATACATCGCCACGCCGTAGGCGCCGCCGATCGCCAGCAGGAACGCCAGCGAGGCGAACACCGCGAGCATCCAGGAGAACGCGGCACGGAGGGCGAGCGAGCGCCGGATGGCGTCCTCCATCGTCCGCGCGCGGTACAGCGGAATCTCGGGATCCATCTGGCGCAGCAGGTCGCGGACGGCGGGGGTCACCGAAAGTGGATCCGCGGACGTGCGGATCGCCATCATCATGTTCGCTCGCGGATCCCGGCCGAGCGGCAAGTACACGCCGGGTCGCGTCGGCCGCTCGAGGCCGTAGTGCTTGACGTCGCCCGCGACACCGACGACGGTCATCCACGGCGCGCTCGGATCGCGACCCTTGACGCGCCTTCCCACTCCGCCGGCCCCCTCGCCCCAGAACATGCGCACGAACGATTCATTCACGACGATGGCGCCTGCCGCGTTCGGCCGGCCGTCGGCCTCGTCGAGAAAACGCCCCGCCTTCAGGCGAATCCCCATCGCGCCGAAGTATCCCGCGGACGCCGACCGGGTCAGCACCACGGGATCCTTGCCGTCGGGGCTGGGCAACGCGCCCTCGACCGTAAAGAAGTTGCCGGTGTGGCAGCCGGCGAGCGGCGCGCACGTGATCAAGCCGGCGGCCTCCACGCCTGGCAGCCGCGAGGCGCGTTCCTCGAAATCGTTCCAGAACGCCAGCCACTGCTCCGCTTTCGGCCGCGTGCCCTCCGACAGCGGGATCGTGGCGACGAGCACGCGATCGGATCGGAACCCGGGATCAACGGTTCGCACTCGATCGAACGCTTTCACGAGCAGCGTCCCGCAGACCAGCAGGACGGCCGCCAGCGCGAACTCCCCCGCGACCAGGAAGCGGAGCGTCCGCCGTCCCCGCGGCGCGCCGGTCGTGCCGTTGGTGGACGCGTTGACCGCCGAGCGCAGATCTCCGCCGACCGCGTGCAGCGCGGGGGCCCATCCGAAGAGCACCACGGTGGCGACGACCACCGAAACCGAGAAGGCGATGACGCGCAGATCCATGTGGAAGGCGGCCCATCGCGGCAATTCGTCCGGGATCACCGCCACCAGCGCGCCGATCGCCCACCGGCCCGCGACCAGACCCACCACACCTCCCGCCGCGGCCAGCATCAGGTTTTCGATCAGCAACTGGCGCATCAGCCGCATGCGGCTCGATCCGAGTGCGAGCCGGATGCCCATTTCGCGGCGCCGTGCGAGCGCCCGGGCGAGCATCACGGCGGCCACGTTCGCGCAGGCGATGAGCAGCAGCACGCCGACCGCGGCGGTCACGGTCGTCGCGGCGGTGCGATAGTCCCGCACGAAGGTGTCGTGCAGCGGCTTCACAAACGGCGTCACCACGTGGTCCTTGTCGCTCGCGTCCCAGATCGGCTGGTGCGCCCGCCGCAAATCGGCGTCGGCCTGTTCGGGTGTGACGCCCGGTTTCAGCCGCCCGATGCCGTCGCCGGAATAGCTCTGGTAGGGCTGGTTCACGTCGCCGGCCATCGGGACCCACACCCGGACCTCGTCCGGGAACGACGCCTCGGGAGGCATGACCCCGATGATGGTGCGTGAGACGCCGTCGAGCCGAAGGGTCCGTCCGAGCACGTTCCGATCCCCGCCGAAACGCTCTTTCCAGAGCGAGGCGCTGATGACGACTACGGGCGGGCCCTTCGGCCGATCCTCTTCCGCTGTGAAACTGCGGCCGAGGAGCGGCTCGACGCCCAAGACGCGGGGAAAGTCATGCGTAATCTGGACGCCGCGAACCCGCTCGGCCCCGCCGGCATCCGCGAGGTTGAAATTGGACGTGTCGTACGTGGTGATGGCCTCGAACAGCTTCTGGTCCTTCCGCCAGCGATCGAAGTCCGGGTAGTTGATCCCGACGACATCGAGGTTCCACTTGGGCGCGGCCGTGTTGATGTAGACGAGGCGCTCGGGGTGGGGGAAGGGAAACGGCCGCAGGAAGAGCCCGTTGACGAGGCTGAAGACGGCGACGTTCGCGGCGATGCCGAGAGCGAGCATCAGGACGACGAGGGCGGTCGCGCCGCGCTGCCGCAGCAGGGCGCGCCAGGCGTAACGGATGTCGGAGCCGGCCATGATCGTCGTCCTTTCGTCGATGAAGACGGTGAGGGGCACGTGGGCGGACCGCCGCGCCGCCGTCCGTGCGTGGAGCAGATCCGCAATCGCGCGGAGCCAGACGGCCGCCGCGGCGCCGCGCCCCCGCGCCCGCGCGGCTGAGAGCCGTTCGGCGAACAGCTCCTCCATGTCGGCGCCATGCTGCCGGCGCAGCCGCTTCGGCGCCAGCGGCAGGAGGGCCCGGTAGAGGCGGCTCACCGGGCCTCCCCGGTGCGGGCGCGGGTGCGGGCGCGGGCCAGCCGCGCGAGCCGTCCGAGCCGCTCCGCCTCGTCGGTCAGCACGGCCCGGCCGGTGCGCGTCAGGCGGTAGTACCGCTTCCGCTCGCTCTCGGCCTCCGGATGGTCGGCGAGCTGTTCAATCCACTTCCGGACGCGGAGCTCGTCGAGCGACCCGTACAGCGTCGCCGGCCAGAGGTGCACGGCCCCGTCGCTGAGCGACTGGACCTCGCGGGCAATCGCGAGGCCGTGCCGATCCGCGTCGGCGAGCGCCAGAAGGATGTAGAACCAGTGAGGCTTCAGGGACGCGTCGGCCGGCATGGCCGCGCATTATAGCGACCTATATAATACTGGTCAATACTAGTCTTATCCGAGGGGCTTCGCCCCTCGGACTCCCCGACACGCTCTCTCGCGCGCCGCTTCCCGCCTTCGCTCTTCGAGCTACGGCGAGGCAGGCTGCCGGCGCGCGCCGTTCGCGTGGCCCACTCGCGGCCGCTCGTTCGCTGACCCCGGTCAGCAGGGTCCCGGTTTGTGAGCTACGTTCTCGTCTAAAGGTAGTCCGCCGCCACGGCCCCGGCTGCGCACCATGAGCCGATTCCAGCGCTGCCCACGCCTTGCGAAGTGGGAGGTTCCTACGGGTTCACGGTTCCTGAAATTCAACGGTGTCGGCGCGATCGGGTTTGCGCTCCAACTCGCCCTGCTCGCGGTGCTGTTGCGCCTCGGCCTGCACTATCTGGCCGCCACCGCCATCGCGGTCGAGCTGACGATGCTGCACAACTTCTGCTGGCACGAGCGCTGGACGTGGCGCGATCGGCCGGCGGACGCCCTCCCGTCTACTGGGCTCAGCGCAGGGCGCGCGACGCGATTATGGCGCTTTCACGCGACGAACGGCGTGATCTCGCTCGCCGGGAATCTTCTGCTGATGCGCCTCCTGGTGGGCCTGTTCGGCCTGCCGCCGGTCCCCGCCAACCTGCTGGCCGTGCTCGCGTGCGCGCTGATAAACTTCACGGCCAGTGACCGGCTCGTCTTTCGCGTAACGTAGGCGGGGAACGGTCTCGTTTTCAGGAGGAGACTTACATGCGTTTTCTGACGACCGCTGCGCTCGTTGCGATCGCCGCGGCCACTCTCTCGGCGCAGACCGCCGCGCCAGGAGGCACTCCGGTGGAGCTCAAGGTCGGCGATCCGGCCCCCGATTTTTCCCTGCAGGCGTCGGACGGCAAGACCTACAAGCTCGCCGACTTCAAGGGCAAGAAGGCCGTCGTCGTGGCCTGGTTCCCGAAGGCGCTCACGGCCGGCTGCACCATCGAGTGCAAGTCGCTGGCTGAGAACGGCGACAAGATTAGGAAGTACAACGTGGAGTACTTCATGGCCAGCGTCGATTCACTTGACAAGAACATCGAGTTCGCGAAAGCGAAGAGCGTGGACCTCGGCGGGACCAGAGGGGTTGTCGAGAAGAAGGAAGCGGACTTCCCGATCCTCAGCGATCCGACCAAGGCCACGGCCACAGCGTACGGCGTCCTCGGGACGTCGGGCATGGCGAGCCGCTGGACCTTCTACATCGGCAAGGATGGGAAGATTCTGGCCATTGACAAGGCGATCAAGGTCGCGACGTCCGCCGAAGACATGGCGGCCAAGTTGGGCGAACTGAACGTCGAACCCGCCAAGAAGTAGAGTCCTCGGTTCGACGTCCGCTGCCACCTGCGAGTCACGAAGATCACAAGGATCACAAAGACCTTGGTGGTCTTCGTGCTCTTCGTTGGTGAAGGCCGTGGGCTCGTTTCAGGTTGTGGGACGCTAGTACTAGAAGGCATCTCATAAACTGCCCCGCGAACGAGCGATAGGGAGTGAGCCACGCGCACGGAGCGCGCCGTCGAAGCGGCGCGCGAGAGCGCGTGTTGGGGAGTCCGAGGGGCGACGCCCCTCGGTCAAGACTAGATTCCCTCCGCCACGATGAGCATGGAATCGGCGGTCGCCTGGCGCAGCGCCTTCGCGTCGGCATACTCCGGCGATGCCCACCACGCTTTGGCCTGCTCCACCGACGGAAACTCCACCATCACGAACCGCTTCGGCGCCCAGTCCCCTTCGAGCGTATGGGTCTTGCCGCCGCGAACGAGAAAGCGCCCGCCGAACTTCTCGATGCTCGGCGGCACCATCTTCTTGTAGTCCTCGTAACGGACCGGATCGTTGACCTCGACCTGAACGATGACGTAGGCCGCCACCTTACCGCCCCGCCATGCCCGTGCCGGTCGTCAAGGGGACAGGCGGGTGGATGACGAGGTTCTCGATGAAGAACTCCATCATGCGCTGCTGGTTCACGTTCGAGTGCCCCTGGTCGGGGCCGACCTGCACCTCGAAGCTCTTGCCGGCCTGCTGCAGCGCCTTGATCAGCTGCAGCGCGTTCGACGGGTGCACGTTGTTGTCGGCGGTGCCGTAGTAAATGAGGAGGCGCCCCTTCAGGTTGTTCGCGTAGGTCATCGCCGCCCCGGCGTCGTAGCCGGCTTTGTTCTCCTCGGGGATCCACATGTAGCGCTCGGTGTAGATCGTGTCGTAGTTGCGCCAGTCGGTCGGCGGCGACGCCGCCGAGGCCGCCGCCCAGACGTCGGGATGCCGGAGGATCTGCATCGCCGCGCTGTAACCGCCGTACGAAGAGCCGTGGATCCCGACACGGTGCTTGTCGAAATACGGGCGGCCCCAGAGCGACTTGACCCCTTCGGTCATGTCGTCCATCTCGACCTGCCCGAGCTTCAGGTAGATCTGATCGAGCGTGCGCTTCCCCATGCCGGGCACCGCGCGCGAGTTGAGCTGCAGGACGAGGAAGCCGTACTCGGTCAGCAGGTTCGGTGTCTGGAACCGCTCGCTCGTGGCCGCTGATTCGGGCCCACCATACACGCCCGCCAGCGCGGGATACTTCTTCGACGGGTCGAAGGTGGACGGGAAGTGCATCAGCCCGTGGAGCTTCGTCTTCCCGTCGGCCGCCGTATAGGTGAACATCTCAACCTTCTTCAGGCCGAGCTGGTCGAACTTCGTGGTGTCGCTCGTCGCGAGCTCCGCCACCACCTTGCCGTCGCTGTCGAGGAGGCGTGTCGTCGGCGGGATATCGTGCGTCTGCGCCACATCGACGAAGAACGTCGCGTCAGGGGAGGCGGTGACGGTGTGCGTGAACGCCGGATCCGTCAGCCGTCTGTCGTTCTTCCCGTCGAGCCCCACGCGGTGAAGCTGGAGCTTCATGAAGTTGTCGCCGTCGCGCGCCGTGTAGAAAAAGAGGTTCCGCGGCTCGTCGACCATGACGATGTTGTCGGCCTCGTGCGCGGTCAGCGTCGTCAGCGGCGTGATGAGCCTGCCGGACAGGTCGTACAGATAGAAATTCTTGTAGCCGTTCCTCTGCGATTCCCAGATGAAGCGCCTGCCGTCCTTGAGAAACCGCATCTCGGGAAGATTCTCGATCCAGCCGGTCGGCCACTCCTCGTGGACGATTGCGCGGCACTTCCCCGTCTCGGGACTGCAGGCGGCGAACTCGAGGACGTTCTGCTTCCGGTTGGTGCGGTTCAGGAGGATGTCCTGCCCGTCCGGCGACCACGAGATGTTGTAGACGTAGTGGCCGATGCTCGTGTTGTCGAAGGGCTTGCCGTCGCGCACGTCGATCCTCAGCGGCTTCTTCGCGACGACGTCGTAGACGAAGAGGTCGACGATGGGATTCGGCTTGCCGGGCTTCGGGTAAGCCTCGACGTCGAGGGTGTCCTGCACCTGTGTCTGATTCAGCTGGAGGTAGAAGTCGGGGACCGGCTTCTCGTCGAACCGGTAGTACGCGATCAGCCGGCTGTCGGGGGACCACCACATCGCGGTGCGCTGCGTGAGCTCTTCGCCGTAGACCCAGCTGGCGGTGCCGTACTTCACGCGGCCGGTCTCGCTGCCGTCCGTGCTGAGCGCGATCGGATCGGTCCCGTCGGCGTTACTCAGCCACATGTTGCGGTCCTTGTAGAACGCCTTCAGCTTCTTGTCCGGAGACTCGGCGGAATCGAACTGCCGCCCGCGCGCCGGCTGGCCGGCCTGTCCGCCTCGTCCTCGCCCGCCGCCCCCGGTCGCCGCGGGCGCATCGCCGATCACGGTCGGCTGCTTCGTGGCGATGTCATAGCGATACCGCTTGCCGTCCCAGGCGTACTCGAACGAGGAGCTGTCCGGGTTCCATTGGGGGGTGATCGAGCCGA
>JANOJK010000493.1:0-2396 GCA_031408165.1 Acidobacteriota bacterium
ATAAATTTTCTGGAAACCCGGGCAGGTCCATGGCATTATCGCGGGCCATGACAGCACCCCGTCTCAGCAAGCACGACCGCCAGGCCCGCATCGTGGCGGACGACGACGCCGGGGAACTCCACGAGATCGGCGACCTCGTCGACGAGGGCCGCCTGGTCGCGCAGGTGCACGCGGCCGCCGAGCTTGCGCGCCTTGGCTTCGAGCTCCCGCGCGATGCGATCGCGCCGCGCGGAGTGTTCGAGGATGACGAAGTGCTCGGGCAGGCGCGCGCAGTACTCGTCGAACGTGCGCACCTTGACGGAGCGGCCGGCGCGCCCGCTCGTCGCGAGGAAACGATGGCCGTAGGTCACCGCGCCGGTCGTGATCTCCTGCACCTGCGCCCCCGCCGCGTTCGGCGTGCGGCCGATGGTGAACGGGACGACGCGCCCGCCATACAGGTACAAGAGCCAGCGGATCGGGCGGCCGAAGACGAGCTCCCCCTTACCGTCCTCGAGCATCGCGTCCCAGTGCATCTGCTTGGGGAAGGTGAGGTCCCGCAGCAGCGACGCGAGCAGCTCCGGCAGCGCGTCGACCGTGCTCTTGCCGCGGTGGTGCTTGCGGATCGCGAGGTACTCCCCCTTCTCGGTCTTCACGCGCTCGAGGGCCTCGAAGGCGACCCCCTGCTTCTTCGCGAACCCGAGCGCCGCGGGCGTCGGCGCGCCGGCCGCGTTGAAGGCCGCGGACACCGGCGGACCCGTGACGGACTCGTCCAGATCCTCCTGGCGCTCCGGCATGCTCCCGACGCGCGCCGTCAGGCGCCGCGGGGTGCTGAAGCTCTCGACCGGCACGTCCGGCGCAAGGCGCATGTCCTTCAGGCGCGCCTGCAGCTTCTCCGCGAGCTGTCTGGTCAGGCCGGGCAGCCACGCAGCCGGAAGCTCTTCGACGCCGATTTCCAGGAGAAGTTCACGATCCATGTTGAAACTCTGAATGTTGAATGCTGAATGCTGAATGCTGAATGCAGCGTTCAGCATTTGACATTCAGCGTTTTTCGACTTCGGTCACAGTTGATCCTTGAAACTCTGAACGGTGAACTCTGAATGCTGAATGCTGAATTCAGAGTTCAGCATTCGACATTCAGCGTTTTACGACTTCGGAGCCGCCGGCCGTTCCTCGTCGACGCCGGCCCACCTCTTCGCAATCGCCACCGCGAGCTGACGCACCTTGAGGATGTAGGCCATGCGCTCGGTGACGCCGATTCCGCCGCTCGCGTCCATCAAATTGAACATGTGCGAGCACTTCAGGCAGTAGTCGAGCGCGGGGAGCACCAGCTCGGAGCGCAGGAGCGTCTGCCCGAGCAGGTAGTACTGATCGAACAGCTCGCGGTGGAGGCGGTTGAACTCCGCCTTCGGCATATCGACCTGTCCGAAGGCGTACTTCGACTGTTCGACTTCGTCGCGATGGCGGACATCCCGGTAGGTCACGCCCGCGGTCCACTCGAGGTCGAACACATTGTCCACGTCCTGGAGCGCCATCGCGAAGCGCTCGAGCCCGTAGGTCAGCTCCACGGAAATGGGCGCGAGGTCGATGCCCCCCGCCTGCTGGAAGTAGGTGAACTGCGTGATCTCCTGGCCGTCGAACAGCACCTGCCAGCCGATCCCCCACGCGCCGAGCGTCGGGGATTCCCAGTTGTCCTCTTCGAAGCGGATGTCGTGCGCGCGGAGATCGATCCCGCACGCCTCGAGGCTCTGCAGGTACAGCTGCTGGACCTCGTCGGGGGCCGGCTTCAGCACGACCTGAAACTGATGGTGCTTGAACAGGCGGTTCGGGTTCTCGCCGAAGCGGCCGTCGGCCGGGCGGCGGGAGGGCTGCACGTACGCCACGCTCCAGTGCTCGGGGCCCAGCACGCGCAGGAAGGTCTCCGGATGCATCGTCCCGGCGCCGAGCTCGATGTCGAGCGGCTGCTGCAGGAGGCAGCCCCGAGTGGCCCAGAACTCGGACAGCTTGAAGATGAGTTGTTGAAGCGTCACGCGATCCAGCAATTATAGCTGGTCTGCCCGGAGATACAGGGACGGAGGGGCCTCCCGTCATCTCATCTGACGCAGCACCCTTGCCGACTTCAGCTCCTTTTCGAGGTGCAGCTGGATCAGCCGGCGGTGGGCCGTTTCGAGCTCGCGCTCCGGCCCTGCCTCGAGCGGAATCCCGCGCAGCGAATCGGGGCGCGCGGCCGCGGCGCTGCGCAGGAACCGCAGCGCATCGAGCGAGATGGTCGTCCCGCCCCCCACTGCGCAGCGGAGGCAGACGTACAGGGGCTCGCGCGCCGGCATCATGGCCCCACCGTCGAACGCCCCGCCGCACTCCGGACACGCCGACAGCCGGGGATAGACCCCCTGGAGACGCAGCAGCCAGAACTCGAAGTA
>JANOJK010000499.1:0-3522 GCA_031408165.1 Acidobacteriota bacterium
CGGGTGGGGCCGTACTGCAGGACGCCGGGCTCGCGCCCGCCGAGGAGCTCGGCGGCGATCTCCCCGAATTCCGTCCACGGGAACGTTTCGGGCGCCGGATAGCCGGGAGCGAACGAGATGATGTCCTGGCCCGCGGCCAGCACGGAGCCCATGCGGCGGATCGCCGACTCCTGCATGCACGCGCCCGCGGTCGAGAGAAACTGTTCGTGGTTCGTAGTCATGCGAGGCGGATATCCGGAATGTCGTGCGGGGGTGCTGCCGACTGATACCAGCGGTAGTGTGACAGGTAGGCGCCGAGCGCCGCCAGCGCCAGGTACTCGAAGACGATGCCGCGGACCAGCCAGGCGGCGAGCTGCAGCGGCAGCACGGCGAGACCGACGAGCGGCACGAAGGCGATGAGCCCCAGGCCGGCGGTCGCCAGGATCGACGCGGCCGTCGCGATCACGGCGACCACCAGCACCACGCCGAATACCGCGGCCACTTCGCGCAGGTGGCCCCAGATGAACGTGAACGCCAGCCGCAGACCGCGCCGGACGCTCACGTCCTCGATCGCCACCACCATCTGCGTCATCAGGTAGAAGAAGTTCAGCAGCGCGAGCCAGACGATCAGCACGCTCGAGGCCGCCGCGGCGGCGACGGTCCATCCGAGCAGGATCGCGGAGTTGTCCGCCAGCGCGTACCCGCCGAAGATGAACCCCAGGTACAGTGCGGCGGTGAGCGCATACGCCAGCAGCAGCCCGAGCCCGATCCGCACGTACCGCCGCCACAGACGGGCGCAACTCGTGAGGAACGCGTCGATCGTCACGACCTGGGCGCGGCGGACGTGTTCGAACCTGAGCGGCGGCCGCTCGATCGGGCCGGCGACCCGTTCCGCCTGCGCGAGGAGCGCGACCATCCCTCCCTTGACGGCGAACTGGAACATCGACCCGGCCACGAAGACGAGCGTGATCGACACCACGAACATGAAGAGCGCCGTGGGGCTCGCCATCAGGGCGGCGACGATCGAGGCGATGATGTCGCGCACGTCGCCGCGCAGCAGTTCGCCGAGCGGCATGTCGAGCAGCAGGGCGACGAGAAACGCGCCCCCGACAACCGGCACCGCGAGCAGCAGCCTCACGCTCGAGTCCGCGACGAAGCCCACGATGACGAGCGGCCAGTTGGCGGCGGCGAGGAGGGCGCCGCGCTTCAAGGCGGCCTTCAGCCCGGGTGTGTGCTGCATGGCCAAACACACCACTATACATCGTGTATTCTGCCGGCGGGTGGCCGGTCGTCGCCGGTTTTCCGGTTGAGCAGCGCGAACCCGGACGCCGCGACGCTGCCCGGGTTCCCGGATCAGATGTATCGCGAGCCACCGCGTGGGCCGCTCCCAAGGCGCAACGACCGGGAATACCGTTGGCCTTTGAGGCGGTTGTCTTTTGAGGCGGTTGTCTTTTGAGAAAGGAGCACGGCCGCCGAACGGGATGCCCCGCTCGAACGGCGCGTGACAAATGACGAGGACAGGCCGTTAGGTGGTCCAGACGCCGATCGGCACGACGCTGACCCGCGAACGCCGTGGGCGTGTCACGCGGGTGTTCGCGGGCGGCTGTGCGCTCGCCGCGTTCGTCGTGCTTGCCGGCGCGGCGATCGAGGTCCGCCGCCTCGGGACGAGCGACGCGGACGCCGCGCGCCACGTCGAGCAGGAGGTGCGCGCGTCGATCGCCGACATGACGGCCGACGTCGAGCGTGTGGCGCGGGCGATCGCGGCCGACCCGCGTGTGCCGGGCGCGATGGCCCCCGACGCCGGAAGCGGCGACGCCGACCGGGTTCTGTTCGATGTCGCGGCCGACGCACGGCAACAGCTCCCGGACGATCGCGCCGTCCTCGCGGTCACGATCTACGGCGGCAACGGCGGACCCCGCGCCTGGGCCGGCCGTGCGTCGGATCTGCCGGCCGACCGCACCAAGGGGCCGGCCGGGCTCTTCTTGACCCCCTCCCCCCTCGGTCTGCGCCTCTTCTACCTGCAGCCGGTCGCGGCCGCCTCGTCCGATCGCGCGCGGCTCGGCTCGGTCGCGGTCGAGCACGCCCTCACCGCGGCGCCCGGTTCCTCGATGCTCCTGACGACGAGCGAGTACGTGATGCCGACGGCGCGCGGCGCCGTCTCGCTGCGCCTCCATGACGAGACGGCCCCTCCGGCGCCGCACACGTTCGTCATCCGCGCGGCGGACGGGCAGCCGCTGCTCGATGCGTCGATCGCCACGTCGGAGCTCGCGGCCGTGCGGGTGCGCCTCCGCCGGAGCGTCGTCGCGCTGGCGATTGCGATATTCGGGCTCACGGTGCTGCTGCTGGCGGGCCCGCTGCTCGACGCGCGGGCCTCGGCGCGCGCCGCCGCGCGGGAGTGGCGGTTGACGCTGGTGATCGCGCTGGTCGTCGGGGCGGGCGTCGCGCTCCTGTGGCTCGGCTTCCTGATCTCCCCCTGGTCGATCGCGCCCGCGAACCGGACCGCCGTCCGGCTGCTGCTGGGCGGAATCACCGCCGCCGCGCTCTCGGCCACGATCGTATCCGCGGCCGTCAGGCTGCGCGTCGCGCTCCGATCGCGCCGGCGCTGGCCGGGCAGCCACGCGGGGCGCTTCGCCGGCACGCAGCTGCTGTGCGGCGTCGCGCTGGCCGCGCTGCTCGTCGCGTTCGAAGCGGTGCTGGGACGCAGCGTCGATCCGGCGGCGGTCGATCTCCGCCACTTCTCGCTGCACCCGTGGTCGGCGCCCCGCCTCGCCACCCTGGCGGGTGTCCTGTTTGGCCACGCGGGCGTCCTGTGGCTCGGCGCGGTCACCTGCGTGATGGCCCTCGCCCGCTGGCGGCTGCCCCGACGCTGGTCGTCCCGCCATGCCGGGGCCGCGCTGCTATGGCTCGTCCCGATCGTGATCGTCGCGTGGGCCGGCGCGGCGCGGAACTGGCCGGTGCCGGTCCTGGCCGTGGTGCTCGGGGCGCTGGCGTGCGCGGCGGCGGCGCTCGTCGCGCCGCGGCTCGTGACCTGGTATCGCCGCGCGACGGTGGCGTCCAGGATTCTCGTCCTGTTCATCGCCTTCCTGCTGCCGGCGCTGCTGGTGTATCCGTCCGTGCGCTTCTTCGCCGAGCGCGCGATGCGCAGCCTCATCGAGCAGCAGTACGCCGTGGAAGCGATGACGCACCCGGAGGCGCTGCAGGCCCGGTTGCAGGAGGCGCTTCGCGAAATCGACGCGCTGCCGGGGCTGCCGGATCTCGTCGCCGGCGCGGCCGCAACCCGTGGCGCTACGCCGCGCACCGATACCGCCTTCCGCCTGTGGAGCCGGACGGTCCTCGCGCGCGCCCGCCTGACGAGCGATGTCGAGATTTACGACCGCAACGGAGCGCCCGTCAGCCGCTTCGCGCTGAACTTCCCGGAGTACACCAACGCGGCGCAGACGCCGGAGCGGCTGCGCTGCGAGTGGGAGGTCTTCGGCGAGGCGCTGCTGTTCGGCGGCGCGCAGGAGCGTAACACGCTGCACGCCCAGCGGAGCGTCTGCGTCG
>JANOJK010000520.1:0-2054 GCA_031408165.1 Acidobacteriota bacterium
GTGACGTTCGTCGCGTTCGGCGACAGCGGCGTCGGCTCGGCCGCGCAGCGCCAGCTCGCGACGCTCATGAGCGCGGACACGTTCGATCTCGTGCTGCACGCGGGAGACATCGCGTATGGCTCGCCGAGCGGGGCCGGCGGCGCCTCGGTCGCGACCTACCAGAGCTGGCTGTTCGATATCTACAGCTGGTTCCCGGCGGTGCCGTTCATGCCCGCGGAGGGGAATCACGACAGCGGCCCGTCGAACAGCAACGGCCGCGCGTACCTCGATCTCTTCGCGCTGCCGGCGAACGGTGGGAGCGCCGCCTACCCGGATCACGCGGAGCGCTACTACAGCTTCGACTACGGACCGGTGCACTTCGTCGCGCTCGATACGGAGTTCGCCTTCCAGGACGCCGCCCGCCGTCCCGAGCAGCTCGCCTGGCTCCAGACCGACCTCGCATCGACCGCCCAGCCGTGGAAGATCGTGTTCTTCCATCGCTCGCCGTTCAGCTCCGGTGGTGAGCACGGTTCGGACGTGACCGTGCGGTCGGCCTTCGCGCCGATCCTCGAACGCTACGGAGTGGATCTGGTGCTGTCCGCACACGAGCACGACTACGAGCGGACCCTCCCGATCAAGGAGAGCACCAACCCCGGCGACCGTCCCGTCACGTACGTCGTGACCGGCGGCGGCGGCGCGCCGCTCTATCCAGCCGGGAGAAGCGCCTGGACCGCCTACAGCGCCTCGCGACACGGATACACCAAAGTCCACGTGGACGGGTGCTCGCTGACCCTGAAGCAGATCGGTCTGGACGGCGCCGCGTTCGACAGCGCATCGTTGTCGCACTGCGCCCAGCCGCCGCCCCCCGCACCCACGCAACCCGCCGAGGTGGTGCTCTACGCGGCGTCGGCGCCGGTGCGCGCCGGCGCGTGGCGTGTGCAGGCGGACGGCGCGGCGGCGGGTGGGCAGCTCCTCGTCCATCCCGACGCCGGCGCCGCGAAGCTCATCACCGCTGTGGCCTCACCGGCCAATTACTTCGAGCTGACGTTCAACGCCGTGGCCGGCGTGCCTTACCACCTGTGGATTCGCGGCAAGGCCGAAGGGGACTTCTACGGGAACGATTCGGTCTTTGCGCAGTTCGACCACACGGTCGATGCGGCTGGAGCGCCCCTCTTCCGGACCGGCACCACGTCGGCAACCCACCTTTCGATCGAGGACTGCGGCGGCTGCGGGCTATCGGCGTGGGGCTGGCAGGACGGTTCCTATGGCGGCTTCGCGGCGGACGTCTATTTTTCGACGACGGGTCCGCAGCGGTTGCGGATCCAGACGCGGGAGGATGGCCTGTCAATCGACCAGATTGTGCTCTCGCCGCGGACCTACCTGAAAGCCCGTCCAGGAGCGACAAAAAACGACCGGACGATCCTGCCGGCGGCCGGCGGCCGGTAGTCCTCCCCGCCACGCGCTCGGGGCGGCCGTTGGATCGCCACCGAGGATTACCAGAAGCACTCTGCGTGCTCGGCTTCTCAACGCGCTCAGGAACCAGGCTGGCCGCCCGCAGGAAGTCCCTCGACCGTCTTGTAAGGAATCTCGGGAAACGGCGGGAGGCCGGCGGCCTCGATGATGTAGGCGAGGCCGTCGCGGTCGTGGAATTCCCGGCCGTCCCGGTTGATGACGACGGTGTTCGGATACGCCGGCGCGAGGCGGCGGAACTCGGCGTCGATCAGGCGGAAGCGGCGCACCATGTTCTCCGCGGTTTCGTGCGGGCGGTTCCTCAGCCTGATGTGCTTCTCGATGGTGTCCGTGCTCGACGTGAGGACGATCACGCGGTCCGGGTTCCAGGCGTCACCCACCGCGAGCACGTCCCGGAGCTGGGCGTGGTACTGCTCCGGGTACTCCGCGATGTGCGCTTCGAGCGTGATGCGCGCGCCTTCGAAGAAGATGACCTTGCCGGGACGGTCGATCCCGGCCGCATCGCGGTAGTTGGCGTCGTAGAGGGCGCCGAAGTACGCGGTGACGCCGACGGGGTTGCGCTCCGCCTCGATGTCCTCGAGCACCCGCGGATCCCAGACGCCCTT
>JANOJK010000536.1:0-1827 GCA_031408165.1 Acidobacteriota bacterium
CATCCGCATCTTCACGCCGAAGTCCTTCTGCCACAGCAGCGTGCCATCGAGGTCGTACGCATAGAGGCCGCGCGAACCGAAGAACGCGAAGACGCGCGCACCGTCCGTGACCGGCGAGTTGGACGCAAAGCTGCCGTAGACACGGTGGTAACCTTCGTGCGGCATGGCGGTCGTCGCGGTCCGCTGCCAGGCGATCCTGCCCGTGCCCCGATCGATGGCGAGGACCTCGAATCGATGCTCGAGACCTGCGTCGGCGCCGCCGCCGGCACGCCCGCGCCCGGGCGGCGGCGGCGTCCCTTGCCCGGTCGGCACTGCCGTCGTCAGAAACAGCCGGTTCCCGGCAATGACGGGGGTGGAGTGCCCGCGCCCGGGAATCGCGGTCTTCCACCGGATGCTGGTGGTGTCGTCCCACTTCAGCGGCGCCTTCCCTCTCGCCATGCCGGTGTTGAAGGGGCCGCGCCATTGCGGCCACTCGGGCGTGGAGGTCTGCGCTGCAGCTATCACCGCAGCGGACGCCATCAAGCACGCGATCAGCAGAGTCATCGATCGATCCATCGGGCGCCGGCATGGCGACAGTCCATGCCCGATTATGCCATCGTCATCGGCGCGCTCACTCGGCGTGGCGCCTCGTGACGGCACGCGCCCGGCGGGCGCGATAGCATTAGGACCACAGCCGACGCGGGCGGGCTTGTCTGCGCGCCTTCACGGCTCCCGATCCGCATGACCGAGTCCAACGTCACGCTCCCACCCGCACCCGCACCGACGGCCGGCCCGGACGCGCCGCCCTCGCCCGCCGGGTCAGAGGCCCGGCCGTCCGGGGCCGATCCCGACAAGGCGCCGATCGCCGACAGCGTCCTGCGCCATCTCGATCCCAACACGATTCGCGTCGAGCGGACCGCGTCCTGGATCTTCACGTCGGTGGTCGGCGTGTTCCTGCTGATCCAGCTCATCGTGAACCTGTTCGGCGGGCCGTGGCGCATCGCGATCGCCCTGGCGCTGACGATCGGTGTCGGCGGATTGCTGGCATGGCTGTCCCACCGGTGGCCCGCGATCTCGTACCGGCACACGTTCTACCGCGTCGACCCGCAGGGCATCGAGATTCGGCGCGGCGTGATCTGGCGCCGCACGATCAACGTCCCGAAGTCGCGCGTGCAGCACACCGATGTGTCCCAGGGGCCGCTGCAGCGGACGTATGCGCTCGGCACGCTGATCATCTATACGGCGGGCACCGATCACGCGAAGGTCGAGCTGCCCGGGCTGAGCCACGCGCGCGCGATGCGCATCCGCGATCACCTGCTCCCCTCCGGCGGCGACGATGCCGTCTAGCCCGGCGCCATCGTCTGCGACACGACGACTGCATCCGTGGTCGGTGCTGTTCCTGCTGGCCGCGCAACTGCGGCAGTTCGCGCTGCCAGTGGTCATTGCGCTGGTGCTGGGCTCGCGGTCGCGCGAAACGGCGTGGCAGATCTACACGCTGCCCATCCTCATTCCCTACGCGCTTTTCATCATCGTCCGCTACGTGACCTTCAACTACACGTTCGGCGACCGCGAGCTGGTGATTCGGTCGGGTTTGTTCTTCAAGAACGAGCGCCACGTGCCGTACTCGCGGATCCAGAACCTGGACGCGGCGCAGAACGCGATGCATCGGCTGTTCGGCGTGGTCGACGTCCGGGTCGACACCGGCAGCCGCGCGGAGGCGGATGCGAGGCTCAGCGTCGTCTCGTGGCCGGCGTACGAGGAGATGCGTGGGCGGGTGCTCGACGAGCGATCGGCCGCGCGGGGCACTGACGTCGCGCACGGGCCCGCCGACCACACGATTCTGGCGCT
>JANOJK010000539.1:0-3490 GCA_031408165.1 Acidobacteriota bacterium
CCCGTTTATGCCGGTCGTCGCCGTGAGCTGCTGGGGATAATTCGAAACCATTGAGTCACCCTTTCAATCCTAGGACGCAGGCTGGACTGCTCCGGTTCCGGCCCTCGAACCTCAGGGGTATCAAGTCGCGTGCCACGGCTAATTGATGAGCTATAACCTCAACATGATTGGCGTGTTCTTTGATTTGGCAGAGAAAAGTGGCCATTTTTACGGTGTCACACTGACACCGGGGGTGGCCAATCGATGTAGGTCCCGCGCTACACACACGGAAGCCGCTGACCTAGCGGAGCGGACCCCGCCGCTCAGGAACGACGCGCCGGCGCTCGCCCAGCACGCCCCGGATCACGAATCCGATATTGGCCGGGCGTTCGCCCAGCCGACGCATGAAGTACGGGAACCATTCACGGCCGAATGGAACATAGACGCGGACCCTGAACCCTTCGCCGTGGAGCGTCCGCTGCAGGTCGCGGCGGATCCCGTACAGCATCTGGAACTCGTACGCCGTCGGCTCGATGGCGCGCGCCGCGGCGAAGGCACGCGTGGCGTCGATCATCGCCGGATCGTGCGTCGCGATGGCCGGGTCGGTCCCGCCGGTCAGCAGCATCTGCATGATGCGCACGAATGCCGCATCCACGTCCGCCTTGGACTGGTACGCCGCGTCGCGCGGTTCGTTGTAGGCCCCCTTCACGAGGCGCACGCGCGCGCCGAGCACGTTCATCCGCGCCGCATCCGCCTCGCTGCGCGGCAGGCACGACTGCAGCACCACCCCGGCGTTGCGGTACCCTTGCTGCCACATCGTCTCGAACACCTCGAGGGTGACGGCGGTGAAGGGGGAGTCTTCCATGTCGATGCGGACGAAAAAGTCCTTCGCCGCGGCGGCGTCGAGGATGCGCCGCAGGTTGTCGACGCACGTCGCGCGATCGATCGTCAGCCCGAGCTGGGTGAGCTTCAGGGAGATGTTGCGCTCGACGCCCGAGGCCGCGATCGTCTCGACCACCGCGATGTAGGCGCGCGTGGCGCCATCCGCCGCGGCGATCGACGCCACGCTCTCACCCAGATAATCGAGGGTGACCGCCAGCCCGCCGGCCTGGATTTGCCGCGCCGCGTCGATCGCTTCCTCGACGGTCTCACCGGCGATGAACCGGCGGGCGAAGCCGCCGCGTGCGCCCATCCCGTATCGCGACGCGATCTTCTTCAGCGACCGGCTGCCAGCGAGGACGTGAAAGAAACCCTTTGAAACGGCCTGCAGCATCAGTGGGTGCGCGTGGCCCGCCGCGGAACGAGCAGGTGCTGAATCGTGCGGGCGTAGTAGCGCAGGACGGTGCGTTCGCGGACGCGATAGCGCCCGCCGCGCTCGAGGTGGATGACGTTGCGGTCGGCCAGCATCTGCGCGCCGGCGTCGACCGCCTCGCGGCCGGTGGCGACCGCGAGGTTCGCGCGCGACTGGCGCAGCGCGTCGATGATCGCGTCGGCGCGTCCTTCCAGCTCGCGCCGGGTCGTCGACGGGCGCATTGCCGCGGCGACGATGGCCGTCGGCAGCACCTTGTAGAGCGTGCCGATGGTGTCGAGGATCTGGTGCCCGAGCCCCATCACGTCGCGGCGCGATTCCGGATCGTATCCGCCGAGCGGGATCGGCTGGCCGAAGGTGACGAAGGCCCGCGACTGGTACCCCACCGCGTACCGCACCATCTCGGCGACCTCGCGCCCGAACGGCCGCGAGCGGCGCTTCACCGCCTGGTGCGGCAGGATGTGATCCTCGAGCACGATGTCGTAGGCGACGGCGAGCGGCACGATCACCGAGTCGGCCACGTCCGCCTGGAGGGTCGCGTGCAGGAGCCCCGTCTTCGGCGTCTTCAGCTCGCCCGTGTAGCTGCGGCCCCCTTCGATGTAAAAGAGCAGATCGCTGCGCTGGAGGAGTTCCGCGACATAGGCCTTCAGCGTCACGAGGTACGCCGGATCTTTCGTGTTGCGGCGGATCGGGATCGCGCCGGTGACGTGGCGGTGGAGCAGCCCGAGCGGCCCGCCGAACAGGTTGATGCCCGCGGCGGTGACCGGCGGACGGATCCCGTTGTCGTCGAGGACGAGCGGCTCGACGAGATAGTCGAGGTGCGACTTGTGGTTCGACACGTAGATGACGCGGCCGGCGGCCGTCGCCTGCTGCGGGATCTCGACGTGCTCTTCGACGCGCTCGACCTTGCGCAGAATCGGATACAGCGGGTGCTTCAACGCGCGGTAAATCGGATACCGCTGCGTCGTCCGCAACTCGTCGAGGTACGCGTTGATCCGCTCGCGCGCCTGCAGCTCGCTCTGCCCGTGCCCGCCGCGCAGGTAGCGTGCGACGTCCTTGCGGGCAAGAACCGCCTGAGTTATGTCGTCTGGAAGCACGTACCCGAGGACTATATCAAACGCGGTACGCGGCAGGGGGTCGGGGACGAGTCAGGGGCCGGGTGGATCCAGTGACGGCTCAGTCCCCTCCTCCGACCCTCAGCCCCTGTCGATCTGCTGGCAAATCGCATCGGTGAACTCGGTCGTGCTTGCGGCGCCGCCGAGATCGCGCGTGCGGACCTTGCCGTCTGACAGGACCCGGGTGAGGGCGGCCCGGATCCGCTCGCCGCGCGCCCCCTCGCCGATGTGCTCGAGCATCAGGAGGCCCGACAACAGCAGGGCGGTCGGGTTCGCCAGGTTCTGGTCCGCGATGTCGGGCGCGCTGCCGTGCACCGCTTCGAACACGGCGATCTCCACTCCGAGGTTCGCCCCCGGCACGACCCCGAGTCCGCCGACCAGCCCCGCGCACAGGTCCGAGACGATGTCGCCGTACAGGTTCGGCAGGAGCAGCACGTCGAACCTCTCCGGCTGCATCACGAGCTGCATGCACGCCGCGTCCACGATCCGCTCGTCATACGGAATGTCGATGAACTCGCGCGACACCTTGCGGCAGCTGTCGAGGAACAGGCCGTCGCTGAGCTTCATGATGTTGGCCTTGTGGATCGCCGTCACCCGCTTGCGCCCGTGTCTCCTCGCGTACTCGAACGCGAACCGCGCGATCCGCGTCGACGCGCGCTCGGTGATGATCTTGATGCTCTCGACGATGCCGGGGACGATCTCGTGCTCGAGGCCCGCGTAGAGGTCCTCGGTGTTCTCGCGCACGATGATGAGGTCCACCCCCTGGAAGCGGCTCTCGACGCCCGGCAGGTTCTTCACCGGCCGCAGGTTCGAGTACAGGTCGAGCGCCTTGCGCAGGCCGACGTTCACGCTGCTGAATCCCTCGCCGATGGGCGTCGTCACCGGCCCCTTCAGCGCGACCTTGTTCGTCTTCACCGAGTCGAGGAGCTGCGGGGGGAGGGACTGCCCGAAGCGCTTGAATGCGACGACGCCGGCGTCCTGCCGGTCCCATTCGATGTCCACGCCCGCGGCCGTGAGGATGCGGACGACGGCGGCGGTGACTTCGGGTCCGATACCGTCGCCGGGGATGAGGGTGATGGTGTGGGGC
>JANOJK010000555.1:0-3740 GCA_031408165.1 Acidobacteriota bacterium
GGTGCGCGCGCCCAGGTGGAGCGGAGGTCTTCCGGGAAGCGGGATGGTATAGAGGCGGCGGAGGCTCATCGACTACCAGTAAGCCCGCCCTTCAGGTCGGGCGCGCCGAAGTCAGCGTGTTGCTGGCTCGGGGACGCCCGACCTGAAGGTCGGGCTAACTGGTTATTCCTGTGTAATCGGCTTGTGCAGCGGCGGAATCGGCTGGACGATGCCGGACCGGTCCTTGGCCGCCCGCCGCGAGTCTTCAACGGAGGGGGGCAGCGGCACGGGTTTGTGCGCCTCGAGCGCCTCGCCCGCGACGATGCGGCGGACCTGCTCGGCGTCGAGCACTTCGCGGACGAGCAGTTCCTCCGCGATGCGCGCGAGGGCGGGGCGGTTCTCTTCGAGCACGCCCTTCGCGCGCTCGTAGTTGCTCGTCACGAAGCGCTTGATCTCGTGATCGATCCGGATCGCCGTGTCCTCGCTGTAGTCCTGGTGCTGGGCGATCTCGCGGCCGAGGAAGATCTGCTCTTCCTTCTTGCCGAACGTGAGCGGGCCCATGGCGTCGCTCATGCCCCACTCGCAGACCATCTTGCGCGCCAGCTCGGTCGAGCGCTCGAGGTCGTTGCCGGCGCCCGTCGTCATCCCGCCGCTCGTGAGCTCCTCCGCGAGGCGCCCGCCGAGGAGGATCGCGATCTGATCCATCAGGTAGTCGCGCGTGTAGTTGTGCTTGTCGGCTTCGGGCAGCTGCATCGTGACGCCGAGCGCCATGCCGCGCGGAATGATCGTGACCTTGTGCACCGGGTCCGCGTGCGGCAGCAGCACGGCGAGCAGCGCGTGGCCGGCCTCGTGGATGGCGGTGACCCTTTTCTCTTCCTCGGAGATGATCATCGAGCGGCGCTCCGAGCCCATCAGGACCTTGTCCTTCGCGAACTCGAAGTCGTGCATGCGGACGGTCTTCTGGTTGTAGCGCGCCGCGTTCAGCGCCGCCTCGTTGACCAGGTTGGCCAGGTCCGCGCCCGAGAAGCCCGAGGAGCCGCGCGCCAGCACGTGGATATTTACGTCGTCGGCCAGCGGAATCTTCTTGGTGTGGACGGCGAGGATGCCTTCGCGCCCCTTGACGTCGGGGCGATTGACCACGATACGGCGGTCGAAGCGGCCCGGCCGGAGCAGGGCCGGATCGAGGACGTCGGGGCGGTTCGTCGCGGCGACGAGGATGACCCCTTCGTTCGACTCGAAGCCGTCCATCTCCACGAGGAGCTGGTTCAGCGTCTGCTCGCGCTCGTCGTGGCCGCCGCCGAGGCCGGCGCCGCGATGGCGGCCGACGGCGTCGATCTCGTCGATGAAGACGATGCAGGGGGCGTTCTTCTTGCCCTGCTCGAACAGGTCGCGGACGCGCGACGCGCCGACGCCGACAAACATCTCCACGAAGTCGGAGCCGCTGATCGAGAAGAACGGGACGTTGGCCTCACCCGCGACCGCGCGGGCGAGCAGCGTCTTCCCCGTGCCGGGGGAGCCCATGAGCAGCACGCCTTTGGGAATGCGCCCGCCGAGCTTCTGGAATTTCTGGGGTTCCTTCAGGAACTCGATGATCTCCTGGAGCTCCTCCTTCGCTTCGTCGACGCCCGCGACGTCCTTGAACGTCACTTTCTTCTGTGAGCTGGACGAGAGCTTCGCGCGGCTCTTGCCGAACGACAGCGCCTTGTTCCCGCCGCTCTGCATCTGCCGCATGATGAACAGCCAGAAGCCGATCATGAGCAGGATGGGCGCCCATGAGTAGAGGAGCGTGGCCCAGGGGCTGGTCGTCTCGGGCTTGGCGGTGATCTGGACGTTCTGATTCGCGAGCTTGTTGCCCAGGCCCTCGTACTGCGGCGGGGCGTAGGTCCGGAACTTGGCCGCGCCGTCACCGCCGAGTGCCGTCGTGAGCACGCCGGTGATCTCGTTGCCGGTGATCGTGACGGACTGAACCTCGTTCTTCTCGACGTGTCCGAGGAACACCGAGAAGGCCATCGGGTTCTCGCTGCGCTGGAAGTTCGCCGAGAACTGCCAGATCATGACCCCGACGACGATCAGGACCATCCAGAACAGCAAGCTCTTGAGGGTCGAATTCAACCTGGGCCTCCTAAAAACGCCTGACTTTCAAGAGTAACACGCCTTGTGAAGGGTCCGTGACGCGAAAGTCCTCCGCCACGGCCTGTCCGACCACCCAGACGATACGGTCGCGCCCGTCCACGACGAGCGGCAGGGAGTCTCGGTCATCCCGGGGCACCTTCCGGTCCACCAGGAAGTCCTGCAATTTGCGGCCCCCGGGGGCACCGAGCGGCCGGAAGCGGTCCCCGGGACGCCGGTTTCTGACGCCCAGCGGCAGCTGCAGCGCCGCGGCCGCGACCGCCACCTCGGTGCCGCGGCCCACCCACGTCGTGGAACGGGCGGCCGCGCCCCCCGGCTCGGCTCCGATCGTCAGGCGCTGGGGGCCGAGCTCGACCTCACCAGGGATAGACAGCGAAAACGCGAAAGAGTTCGCTTTCGCCCCCCGGCCGCGGCCCGGCCGCAGCACGATCGTCCCGCCGGCCCGGACGGCGTACAGCCCGGGCAGGCTGAAGGCGCAACCCTCGCGCGCCCCGTCGGCCAGCGCGAGCACCCGCTCGACGTGATCGAAGGTGATGGACCTGGATCCCGCGAGCCGCTCCAAAGCGGCCTGGACCACGCGGGAACTCAGGGCGCGCGGGGCGCGGCTGAGGCCGGCAACGTCAATCCTGACGGCTACATCCGTTAAGACGATGCGGGAGGCCAGTTTGATTGCCTCGCCGTGAAGAAAATCTTCGTCCTGCCGCGCCAGGGCGGCGCCGCGCGCGAGCACGCCGGTGACGCCGGGCGACAAATGTGAGGCGAGATAGGGAATCAGCTCGTGGCGGACGCGGTTGCGGGGGATCGTCACGTCCGCGTTGGACGCGTCTTCGCGGAACGTCTCGCGGCGCGAGGCCAGGTACGCGCGAAGCTCCTCGCGCCCGATGTCGAGCAGCGGCCGGACCACTCGTCCCGCGCGGGGCAGGATCCCGGCGAGGCCGCGCGTGCCCGATCCGCGCAACAGCCGCAACAGGAAGGTTTCCGCCTGGTCGTCCCGGGAGTGCGCGACCGCGATCGCGCCCGCGGTCACCACGCCGGCCGCCCGCTCGAAAAACGCGTATCGCGCCGACCGCGCCGCGTCCTCGAGGGACCGCTTCTGCGCGCGCGCCAGCGCCGCCACATCCGTGCGCTCCGCGCAAAACGCCACGCCGAGGCGTGCGGCCAGCGCCGCGCAGAAGGCTTCGTCCGCGTCAGCCTCCGCGCCGCGCAGTTGATGATTGAGGTGGGCCGCGCCGGCAAGCGTCAGCAGGCCGTCCTGCTCGAGGTCGCGCATCAGGAACATGAGGGCGACCGAATCGGCGCCCCCCGACAGGGCGACGAGCACGCGCTCCCCCGGCCGCGCCAGCCCGTGGCGGCGGATGGTCTCGAGCGCGCGGGCGCGGAGGCTCATGGTCAATGCTGAATGTTGAATGTTGAATGCTGAATGCTGAATTCAGCGTTCAGCATTCAACGTTCATCGTTTGTCGGCGAAGGGAAAATGGTGCCGGTGCAGGGACTTGAACCCCGGACAACGCGGATATGAGCCGCGTGCTCTAACCAACTGAGCTACACCGGCAGGAATCGAGGATTATACCCGCCTTCGCCCGCGCGTGAAAACAGTGCGGGCTTTGGCGAGACCTCGCCGTAGCCGCTTC
>JANOJK010000586.1:0-1909 GCA_031408165.1 Acidobacteriota bacterium
GCCGAAGTAGCTCTCGACCTCGTCGCCGGATTCGAGGCGCACGCGCAGGCCGTACAGAAACGGATCGGACGGAGACCATCGGCGAGCCTTCGGCAGGGGGATCGTCGCAGTGGGGCCGTCGGCCGTGGCCACCGTCCGCGCTCCGTCGAGCACGGTCACGGTCACGCGTCCCGGACCTTGACGGCCGTCGGTCCCGACCGACACCTTTATCGTGCCGCGGCCGAGATCGGGATCGATCCTCAGGCCCGTCACATGCCGTGCCGGCACCGTCTCGAGCCACACGGTTTGCCAGATGCCGGTCACCGCGGTGTACCAGATGCTATGCGGACGGCGCACCTGCTTGCCACGCGGCTGCTGCCCCTCATCCGTCGGATCGCGCACTGCCACGATCAACTCCTGCTCGCCGGCCCCCGCGCGAAGGTGATCCGTGATGTCGAACGTGAACGGATCGTAGCCGCCGCGATGCTGCCCGGCCGGTGCACCGTTGACGAACACCTCGGATTCCCAGTCGACCGCGCCGAAATTCAGCAGCAGCCGGTGGCCGGCCGCGAGAGCCGGCACGGAGAACGTGCGGCGGTACCAGAGCCTCTGATCGGGCGCGACCCACACGCCCGCGCCGCTCAACTGCGACTCCACCGGGAACGGCACCAGGATGCGCCCGGAAAACGCGGAGGGGCGCGGCGCCGCCGCCGCGGTGATCGCGTAGCTCCAGGTGGCGTTGAGATTCGTCCAGTTCCTGCGGGCCAGCTGCGGTCGTGGGTATTCCGGCAGCACACGGTCGGGCGTCACCTGCGAGGACCAGCGTGTCTGCAGCTTCGTCGGGGGGATCGGTGACGCGGGCTGAACGGGCGCAGGCGCCTGTGGCGTCGGCGGCAGCTCGCGGATCCGGATGTTCTTGAACGCGGCCTCGTCGCCATGATCCTGGATGCCGATCCGCCCTCTGCGCGCGCGCGCGTAGCGCGGGTGATCCTTGAACTTGCTTTGCGCGACGAGGCGGTTCCACTCGTCGCTCCAGAGCTCATACGACACGATCTGCACGCCATTCAGCCAGTGCTCGACGCGGCTTCCGTTCACGAGAATGCGCGACGTGTTCCACTCGCCGGCGGGCCTCGTGGCGTCGCGTCCCGGGGGCTGGAGGTCGTAGTTGGCCGCGGTCTTCTGCGTGGCCTTGAGCGGCCCCTGGTAGCCCCTGTCGTCGATGAGCTGATACTCGGGCGCGGCCATCCACATCGAAGTGTCATCGGGGTGCTCGACGACGCGATAGAACACGCCGCTGTTCGCCCCCTTGCCGATCTTCCAGTCGAACGTCAGCTCGAAGTTCTCGAATTCGCCGGCGCTGACGATGTCGCCGGCCTTGTCGGCGCGGGTGAGGGCGCCATCGACGACCTTCCACCCCGCCGGCATCGCCGGCTGCTTGTAGCCGCGCCAGCCACTCAGCGTGTTTCCGTCGAAGAGCTCCTTCCAGGCGACGGCGCCCGTCTGCGCCGTCGGCGACGCGTCGGGGCGCGCGGCGACTGGCCCGAGATTCAGAATCGCCAGCCCGCAGGCGAGGATCAGGGCCGACGTGGGACATTTGCTGGTTGGACGGCTCATGGCGCCTAGCCTAGACTGCACTCGCGGCGAAACGCAAAACATAATGGACACCTACCTCGGATTTGACGCCAGCACGCAGAGCCTGACGGCGACGGTGATCGAAATCGCCGGGACGAGCCGCCGCATCGTGTTCGAGCACGTGATCGAGTTCGACGCCGCGTTCCCCGAGTACGGCACCGCCCACGGGGTGGTCGTCTCCGCCGACGGGCAGACGGTGACGGCCCCGCCGCGCATGTGGGCGGCCGCACTCGATCGTATGGCGGGCATCCTGGCGGCGAGCGGACTCGACCTGTCGCGAATCCGCGCGGTCACGGGG
>JANOJK010000605.1:0-1699 GCA_031408165.1 Acidobacteriota bacterium
CGCGTCGATGACCCGCGGGGCGTTCTCGGGCGTCGGATCGATCCAGACGTCCAGACCCTTCGTGAATCGCGGCGTGCTGTGAACCGCCAGGGCGTAGCCTCCGACGAGGAGGTACCTAGCGCCCGCGTCGTTCAACGCGGCAAACAGATCGCTGAAGTCGGGGTTGATCGCCACTCTGGCCCTGCAGGGCTCGCATGTCCAGTGTCAGGTCCCAGACCATTTCCAGTCTGCGGTCCGGTGGAATAGCGGTCCAGTATTCCAGGTCGTGGGCGTCGGCCGCCGCGTTGGACGGAAAGCGTCGCACGGTCATGCGCGCGTGACGGTCGGCGGCGCGATCCTGCACCGTCTGATTATCCCATGAAGTGCCACCGAATGAGTGTGACCACTGCTGTCAGGGGCCACTCGGCATAGTGGAGGCATGGACACGAAGCCCCTCGCCGCCGGTCTCGTGTCGATCGACTCGGACCGCGGCGACCATTGGCACCCCAGGCACTGTTAGCGCCGACTGTTCCAGCCTGACGCCTGAAGAGCTTGCGACCGTCTTGAGTGGATAAGTTGCAGGCCTGCAGCGCAGATCCAGTGTCGCCGAACCGGACACACGCGGTAGCAGAGGCTTTCGAACGAACTCTCGGCGGCACTTTCGGCGGTTTGTGTGCGGAACAGCACACACACAAAGTGCCGCGATCTATATGTTTACATTCCTGATGGATCCATTTGTCGAGCAGCTCGCGGCGCTGTGTCGTGAGCATGTCACCCGCTCGAAGTGGGTCTTCACGCCGACGCATGCCGTCGGCCGGACCATCGGCGAGCGCATCGCGCTCGGCGGGACCAACTGGCTGAACCTCCGGTTCGTCACGCCGCTCGACGTCGCGCTCCGCATGGGTGCGCCGTTCCTCGTCGAGCGAGGCATTGATCCTTCCGAAGAGGGGCTTGGCCCCGCGCTGATGATGCGCCTGCTGCTCGACCTCCCGCTCGAGGGCGGCTACTTCCGTCCCCTGGCGGACCAGCCGACGATGGCGCAGGCGATGTGGACGACGATGCGCGAGCTGCGGATGGCGGGGGTGAAGTCCGGCGATCTGACGCCTGGTGCGTTCGAGTCGCCGGCAAAACACGCGGAACTTCGCGCGCTGCTCGCGTCGTACGAGCGGTTCCTCGCGTCGAACAATCGCGGCGACATGGCGGTCGTGTACGAGGAGGCGGTAAAGCATCCCGACTGGTGTCCGATCCAGCCCGAGGACTGCTGGACCGAGCTGCCGGACACGCTCTGGACGCCGCTGCAGCGCCGGCTGATCGACGCGATGCCGGGGGAGCGCATCCTCCCGCGTGCGCTGGAGATTCCGGGTAGCACTCTTCCAAGAAGACTGACCGATGCCCAGGTGCAGCGGATATCGCCCGAGACCGCGTCCAATCCGCTGGCCTTCCTGATGCAGGGCTCGGGCTGGACCCTGGAAGCCGAAAGCGAGCCTGTCCACCGTAGCCTTGGCGAAGGTGGAAAGCGGGAAGCCGGAAGCGGGCCTGTCCACCGTAGCCTTGGCGAAGGTGGAAAGCAGCAAGCTGGAAGCGGGAACCGCGTACTCGATCTATTCCACGCGGGTGGCCGCGAAGCCGAAATCGAGGAGGTGATCCGCCGCATCCTCGCCCGCGGCGCGTCGCTCGACCAGGTGGAGATCGCGTGTGCGTCCGACGCGCACGTGGCGCT
>JANOJK010000609.1:0-1501 GCA_031408165.1 Acidobacteriota bacterium
CCCACGGGGCGCCTGCTGCTGACGTCCACGCGCGCGGTGTTCGCCGGCGGGGCGCGGACGCCGGCGATCCCGTGGCACGCGACGCATGAGGTCGTCCAATCCGGGCGCGACGTGCTGTTCGCGTTCAAGAATGCGACGGACGGGGACGGCCATCGGTTCCGCTGCAACTCGTTCGCGGACGCGCTCTGCGGCGCCGCTATCGCGCGTCACCTGATCCGAACGGCGCGCGGCGGCCGACTATAATCGGCCGATGCCCGTCCGCCTCGGCCTCGAACGCCTGCTCGACAGCCCCGATCGCGCGCTCATCGCGGGCAAGCGCGTCGGGCTGGTGTGCAACCCCGCGTCGATCGACAGCCGGATCGTCCACGCAGCGGACCGGCTTGCGGAGGGGGACTGGAACCTGACGGCGCTCTTCGGCCCGCAGCACGGCTTTCGCTCCGACCTGCAGGAGAACATGATCGAGTCGCCGCACGGCGAGGACGCGACGCGCCGCGTCCCGGTGCACTCGTTGTACAGCGAGACCCGGGAGCCGACGAGGGAGATGCTGGCCGACGTCGACGTGCTGGTCGTCGATCTGCAGGACGTCGGCACGCGGATCTACACCTACATCTACACGATGGCGAACTGCCTGCGCGCGGCCCGGTCGCACGGGGTGCGCGTGGTCGTCTGCGACCGTCCGAACCCGATCAACGGCGACGACATCGAGGGGGCGACGCTCGACCCCGACTATCGCTCGTTTGTCGGGCAGTTCCCGATCCCGATGCGCCACGGGCTGACGATCGGCGAGGCCGCGCGCCTGTTCAACGACCACTTCGGCCTGAACGCGGCCGTCGACGTCGTCGCGATGGACGGCTGGAAGCGGTCGATGTATTACGACGACACCGGGCTTCCGTGGGTCCTGCCCTCGCCCAACATCCCGACACTCGACACCGCGATCGGGTACCCCGGCGGCGTCCTCTTCGAGGGCACGAACCTGTCCGAGGGTCGCGGGACGACGCGCCCGTTCGAGATCATCGGGGCGCCGTGGATCGACGGCGAGCGGTTCGCCGCGGCGATGAACCGGCGCGGCCTGCCCGGGGTCTGCTTCCGGCCGGTGTTCTTCGAGCCGACGTTTCACAAGCACGCGCAGCGGCCGTGCGGCGGCTGCCAGGTCCACGTGACGGACCGGGCCGCCTACCGCTCGCTGCGGGTGGCGGTCGAAATGCTCGAGGAGTTCCGGCAGCAGGCGCCAGGCCAGCCGCTGTGGCGCGACCCGCCGTACGAGTACGAAACCGTGAAGCCTCCGATCGACATCCTGTATGGATCCGATCGGCTCCGGCGCGGCATCGACGCCGGAGAAACCGCCGCCTCACTCGCCGCCGACTGGCCCCGCGACGAGGACGCCTTCCGCGAGCTGCGCCGGAAGTACTTGCTGTATTAGGGTTCCAGACTTCGAGAACTCGGTCGCCGCTGCCACGATCAACTACACCCACTGCCACGATCAACTACACGAAGATCACAA
>JANOJK010000638.1:0-1702 GCA_031408165.1 Acidobacteriota bacterium
GACTTCTACGTGGTGAAGGCGGGCGAGTCGTGGCAGTCGATCGCGACGCGGCAAGGCAAGAGCTTTGTCAGCGCGGCGACGCTGGCGATCATGAACGACCGCGAGGTCAGCGTCCAGCCGCAGGCCGGCGACCGCGTCAAGATCGTCGTCGAGGGATAGAATCAGCGGGTGTCGCGTCGTGACGATGGGGGCGCGCGAGCGCTCCCATCCCGTCGTTCGTCTCCAGCGGGTGCAAGTCCCGCCTCGGTAAGCACCGGAGCGCCGAGTAGCAGACCCCAGACGTGCGAGGAGACTCGTGCGGGCCAAGCGGGGTGTCAAGAGCCTCTTCGGAGGGAGCCAGTCCGCGGGCCGCAACATGAAGTGAAGCTTGCAGCCTCGTCAGATTTACAACCCGAGCGTCGAGCCGGTCATTTCGCGGTGAAGACAACATCTCGTGCGCCCCAGTCCGGGGACGTACGCGCACGGGAGCTCGGCGGGGTACGGAGCGCAGCACGCGGACACGGAGTCGAACGAAACACGAGAGGCCCGTCTGCGCAGCCCGTGTCGGGGCAGCGCGGCTCGTATAAGCCATCGGCGAAATCGAGCGCGGCGCAGCGGGAGTGCGAGGGGACCATAGTAGTGACGAGCCGCGCGACGAACAACGCGCGGGGAGCGAAGGGTCCCTGCGGGGGCAGTGTCGGCCGAGCGAGGACGCGCGAGGGCATGACCGAGAGGTCCAACCACCCCGGAGGACGCGAGTCCTCCGACCAAGTGCGCCAATTGCAACGTCGACTGTGGAAGACGGCCAAGCAGCAACCGGGTCGGCGCTTTCATGCATTGCTGGACCGCATCTACAGGCGTGACGTCCTGTGGGAAGCATGGAGGCGGGTGAAGCGCAACCGCGGCGCGGCAGGGGTCGATGCGATGACACTCGCCGCCGTCGAGCAGAGCGGGGTCGAGGCCTTCCTTGAGGACCTCGGCACGCGTCTGCGCGCAGGCACGTATCGGCCCGCCGCGGTGCGGCGCCGATACATTCCGAAGGGAGATGGAGGACAGCGACCGCTGGGAATTCCCACGGTCCGAGACCGCGTAGCCCAGATGGCGGCAACGCTCGTACTGGAACCGATCTTCGAGGCGGACTTTCTGCCGTGCTCGTATGGTTTCCGGCCGAAACGGAGTGCCACGCAGGCGCTGGAAACCCTGCGCACGCGTGGCGCACGAGGGGGCAATCACGTCCTCGATGCCGACATTCGCGACTACTTCGGCAGCATCGACCATCACAAGCTGATGATGCTGGTGGCTCGACGCATCTCGGACCGGCGGGTGCTCAAACTGATACGGCAGTGGCTCCAGGCAGGCGTGATGGAAGACGGGGCGGTGACCGCGACGATGGCGGGCACCCCGCAAGGCGGGGTCATTTCACCGCTGCTCTCGAACATCTACCTGCACGTGCTCGACACCGTGTGGACGCGCCGGTCGCCCCACCTGGGGGTGCTGGTGCGTTACGCGGACGACTTCGTCGTCCTGTGCGATACGAAGGCGGCGTGCGAGCGAGCCGAGCAACGCGTGCGCGAGATTCTCGCGCGGCTCGGTCTGGAGCTGCATCCGGGCAAAACGAGACAGGTCGACCTCTCGCGCGGCAGCGAGGGCTTCGACTTCCTCGGGTGCCATCTGCGCAAGCGGATGAGCGGCCGGCTGTGGGAACAGCTACACCGACGGGTGT
>JANOJK010000643.1:0-1814 GCA_031408165.1 Acidobacteriota bacterium
CGCCCGAACAGCGCGAGCAGTTCAGGCAGCGCATCCTCAAGGCCCGCAACGACGGACCGTTCACGCCGATCGGGTTCGAGGAGGTGATCCACATGCCGGGGAATCACGGCGGATCGAACTGGGGCAGCACGGCCGCGAATCCGTCGGACGGCAGCGTCTACGTCATCGGCTTCAACGTGCCGTCGATCATCCGGCTGATGAAGCCGGGCGAGCTCCGGCCCGGCCGCGGAGGGGCCGCACCGGAAGTCGTGAAAGAGGGACGCTACCTCACCGACGGCTTCGGCCTTTACCCGACCATCGTGAATCCGCCGTACACGACCTTGACCGCGTACGATCTCAACAAGGGCACAATCCGTTGGCAGATCGGGCTCGGCGATGACCTGCGTCTCGCCGCGCAGGGGATCACGGGGACGGGGACCGCGGGGATGACCAAAGGAGGGATCATCCCCACCGCGACCGGACTGTTGTTCGTGACCGCGGCGGATCGCAAGGTCCACGTGTACGACAGCGCCACCGGCAAGCAGCTCTGGGAATTGCCGCTCGGAGGGGCGACCAGCGGATCCCCGTCCATGTACGAGCTCGGCGGGCGGCAGTACCTCCTGGTTACGGCCGCGACGCCCGCTGGCAGGAGCGACACCGCACCGGCGGTCCAACCGGCGGCCCCGACGGGCGTCGTCGCCTACGCACTGCCGCGAAACTAATTACAATCGCTCGACGTCATGACCGACTTGGACGAGGGCGCAGTCGATCGCCTGTACCAGCTTCCCCTCGAGGAGTTCACCGCCGCGCGCAATGCCCTGGCGAAGCAGTCAGGCAAGCGGAGCGCCGAGATCAAGTCGCTCGTCAAGCCTCCCGTGGCAGCATGGGCCGTCAACCAGTTGTACTGGCGCCGGCGGCCGGTGTACGACGCGCTGATCGACGCCGCCCGGCAGTTGCGGCGCGCGCATGGCGCGGTGCTGGGGGGGAAGGCGGCCGACGTGCGCGGCGCCGGCAAGGCACACGAAGAGCGCGTCAGCGCGGCGCTCGACGCCGCGCTCGAGATCGCGAACGAGAGCGGTCACGCGGCGAGCGACGCCATGCGCCAGCCGCTCGTGACCACGCTGCGCGCGCTGCCGTCCGAGGACACGCCGGGGCGGTTGACGAGGACGCTGCAGCCTGGCGGGTTCGAGAGCCTCGCCGGCCTCTCGATTCGCGGCGTGAAGGTTCCCCTCGCGCGCGCGCCCAAGCCGCCGGCAACGCCGGCGCCCCATCCCCACCAGAAGAAAGACGGCCCGCACGACACGAAGGCGCTCGTCCGCGCGCGCGAGGCGGTGACGGCCGCGACGCGCGCCCTGAAGCAGGCGGAGCACACCGCGCAACGCGAAGAGTTCGAGCGCGCCCGGACGGCGCGTGACGCCGATCAGGCATCGCGAACGGCCGCCAAAGCGCGCGAGGCGCTCGAGGAGGCGGAGCAAGCGGTGCGTGACGGCGAAGCCGCCGAGTCCGCGGCTGCACGCAAGAAAGAGGCAGCCGGGCGCCGCGCGCAGCAGGCCGAGGAAGCCGCCGATGCCTCACGGGCGAAGCTGGAGGCGGCCCGGCAGGCGCTCGACTCGCTGACGCGGTAGACTCCGGCCATGATCGTCATGACACGACTTGTCCCCCTGGTGCTGGCCGCGGCCCTGCAGGCGGGCGCGCCCCTCGTCGAGCCGGGATTCACCAGCCTCTTCAACGGCAAGGACTACACGGGCTGGACGATTGCCGGCCCCGCGGAGTCCTTCTCCATCCAGGACGGCGCCATCGTCGCGAAAGGCGCTGCGAGCCACGCGTACTACACC
>JANOJK010000670.1:0-5300 GCA_031408165.1 Acidobacteriota bacterium
GCGGTCTTGCGACCGGCGGTGCCGATCCGGGCGCCCGCCGGTGAAGTCCCCATGTCGCCAACCGGCACGCCAGGCAGATCCGACAGACCGGCCTGCACGGCATCCGGACGCATCCAGCCGCGGCGGCAGGCCTCGGTCGCGCGCAGTCCGCTCCCGCGGCAGATGGTGATCTTTTCGACGCCGGCAGGCTGTGTGAACCAGTCCGGACCGTCCTTCGCCGTCGCCTGCTTCATGAATTCGGCCCAGGCCGGCACGGCCACGACCGACGCGAAGCCGCGGTGCATGATCGGCGCGGGCTTGTCCATGCCGAACCAGACCCCCGTCACCAGATGCGGCGTGTAGCCGACAAACCAGGCGTCGGTGTAGTTGTCGGTCGTTCCCGTTTTTCCCGCGGCCGGCAGCGTGAAGCCGGTGGCGCGGGCGCCGGTCGCGGTGCCCGAAGTGATCACATCGGACAGCATGCTGCTCATCAGGTATGCGGTGGCCGGGGTGACCGCCTGGTGGCGGCGCGCGGGGTCGCCCCAGATCTCCCGTCCCTCCTGATCTTCGACGCGGACGATCAAGTGGGGGCCGACGGCGACTCCCTGGTTCGCGAACACGCCGTACGCGGACGTCAGCTCGAGGAGCGTCACGCCGCCGGTGCCGAGCGCGAGCGACGCGACCGCCGGGAGGCGCGATTCGATCCCCATCCGCTGCGCATAGTAGGTGGCCTGGCTGTAGCCCACCTGTTGCAGCAGTTGCGCCGCGGCGCGGTTGCTCGAGATCTTCAGCGCGGCCCGCAGGGTGTAGTCGGCGTCCTCGTGCTCGCCGCCCGGGAGCCACGGCCCGTTGGCGGTCATGATCGGCTCGTCGAGATGGTGCAGCATCGATCCGGGGGCCATGCCCCGCTCGAGCGCGGCGGCGTAGATGATCGGCTTGAAGGCGGACCCGGGCTGCCGGCGCGCTTGCGTGGCCCGGATGTAACTGCTCGCGCCAAAGTCGCGTCCCCCCACGAGGGCCCGCACTTCACCGGAGGCGGGGTCGAGTGCGACGAGGCTGCCCTGAAGATCCTTTGCCGCTTTCCGGCCCTTCACGATCTGCGCGATGCGCGAGGTAATCGTCCTGTCCGCGGCGCACTGCATCTCCTCGTCGTAGCCCGTGTAGACCCGAAGCCCGCCCTGCAGCACCTGCTGACCGCCGAAGCGCGCGACGAGCTGGCGCCTCACCTCTTCCTCGAAGTAACGGCCGCACGGGGCTCCCGAGGCGACGAGGGACGCGGCCGGCGCGGGTGCCCGCAGCGGCATGTCGATGGACGCACGGTACGCGGCTTCGGTGATTCGGCCGGTGTCCCGCATCAGGCGGAGCACCAGGTTGCGCCGCGCGAGCGCGCGCGCGGGGTTGGCAGACGGCGAGTAGCCGCCAGGCGAACGCACCAGTCCGGCCAGCAGGGCCGCTTCGTGCGGAGCCAGGTCGGCGGCCGGCTTGCCGAAGTAGCCGCGCGACGCGGCCTCGACGCCGTGATAGCCGTCGCCGAAGTACACCGCGTTGAGGTACGCCAGCAGGATCTGCGGCTTCGAGTACCGCTCCTCGAGGCGGACCGCGATGGCCGCCTCGCGCATCTTCCGCGAGTACGTCCGTTCCGGCGTGAGCTGCTCCAGCCGCGCGAGCTGCTGCGTGAGAGTGCTGCCCCCTTCGACGATCCGGCCGGCGCGCCAGTTGCGCCACGCCGCCTTCACGATGCGCAGCCCATCCAGGCCATTGTGCGAGTAGAAGCGCCGATCCTCCACGGTGAGGAGGGCGTCGATCATGTGCGGCGACACGCGGTCGAGCGGCACGTCCACGCGCTGCTCGAGGAAAAACGAGAAGACCTGCCGGTTGTGCCGGTCGTACACGACGGTGCTCTGGGGGTGCGCGCCGATCTCTGCAACGGGGGCGGCGCGCCCCAGCTCACCGGTCACGAGCCAGGAGGCGTGAACGGCCGCCACGGCGATCGTCCACACCACGAGCGAGGTCATCAGCACGCCCGCGATCAGGAGGCTTCGTTTCACTCCCCCGTGAATGGCAACCCGGGTGCCACAAAAAACTGCTGACCGCTCAGGAGCTTACGAGGAGAGAAGAGCAGCCGGGACGCTCACTATAGGCAAGCCCGGCTGTTGAGCTCGCGGCGCTGTGTAACGGACTACACACCACCAATGCGTGAGGGGTGCGTGTAAATGTTGAGGCTGGAATCGCGAACGAAGCCGAGCAAGGTGATGCCGGCTTCCTCCGCCAGTTCGATCGCGAGACTGGTCGGCGCCGAGATCGCCGCCACGACCGGGATCCGCGCAACCCAGGCCTTCTGCACGATCTCGAACGACACCCGACCGCTGACCATGAGCACGCCGGGTGACCCCGAGTCCCCTCCCAGCACGCGCGATCCAATCACCTTGTCGACGGCGTTGTGGCGGCCGACGTCCTCGGCCGAGCCGAGGAGCGTGCCGTCGAGGGCGAACACCGCGGCGCCGTGCAGTCCGCCGGTTTCCTCGAACGTGGTCTGCCGGGCGCGCAGACGATCCGGCAACTGGCGGATGACGGCGACGTCGACACTCCATGTGGCGTCGATCGGCGCGATGTCCGCCCGCAACTCGTCGATCGTCGCGCGGCCGCAGACGCCGCACGCACTGTTCGCGATCACCTGCCGTCGTCCTTCGATCAGCGCCGGCACCCGCGCCGCGGCATCGCCACAGAGGAACACCTCGACGACGTGGTGCGCCCGGGTTTCGTCGGGATGGCGGCAGTGCTCGATGGCGCCGATGTCGTCAGCGGACCGGATGACGCGCTCGGAGAGCAGGAACCCGGCCGCCAGCGCGCGGTCTTCGCCAGGCGTTCGCATGATGACCGCGAACGAGCGCCCGTGCAGCCGGACGTCGAGCGGTTCCTCGGCGGCGGCGACATCCGTCGTGCGGGTGGCGCCGGCGGCGGTGACGCGCGTGACCGCCACGCGACGCGTCGGCGTGAGGCTCGCGGGAGGGACCACTCGATCAGACATGGTTGCGCAGCATGAGCTCGCGCGGGTGCGGCTCGAGATAGGTCTGGCCCGCCAGGTACCCGATCTTGTGCACACGCACGTGGTGCCGGAGCAGCGTGAGCGGCACGACGAGCGGCACGAGCACGCGGCGGTACTCGTCGATCGATCCCTGCAGCTCCTTCTTCGACGCCTCGTCCACCGCCGTCTTCAGATGTCCCGCCATGTGCATGAGCACGTTGGTGTGGCGCTTGGTCGTCGCCGGACGCGCCAAAGCGGCCATGAAGCGCTCCTCGTACTGGCGCCGCAGCTCGGGCCGCGGCAGGCTCTTGCCGCCGGCAACGAGCCGCCCGAGGGCCTGGTAGGCGCTGGTCGAATGCGCCAGCAGCGCCATCTTGTGCGCGGTGTGGAATGCGACGAGCGCCCCCTGCGTCCAGCGGCCGTCGAACAGGTTGCGGAGGCGATCGTACGCGAAGACGCGCTCGATGAAATTCTCCCGCAGGACGGCGTCCGACAGGCGTCCTTCCTCCTCGATCGGCAGCGAGGCAAAGCGCGCTTTGAGGATCTCGGCGTAGGTGCCGGCGCCGGTCCGCGTCGCGGCCGCGCCGTCGTAGACCTTGACCCGCTCCATGCCGCAACTGGGCGAGTCCTTCTTCAGCACGTAGCCGCGGAGTCCCATCGATGCGAGCTCGGTCGTGCGCCGCGCCGCATACGCGCGCATCGCGTCGGTGTGATCGATTCCGGTCCGCGTCGTGATCATCCGGATGTCGCCGCCGGCGCGGACGAGCCGCAGCGTCTCGCGCGGCACCCCCAGGCCGATCTCGACCTCGGGACAGACGCGCACCCACTCGACAAACGGCGCGAGCGTCCCGGTCAGGAAGGCGTCGCGTTTGTGACCGCCGTCGAACCGGACTTCGTCGCCGAGCAGGCACGACGAGATGCCGATCCGGAGCCTGCTCACCCGCGCTCCGCGTACGACATGATCTCGACACGCCCGCCGGCGAGCGCCAGGGCCGCCTTGACCGGCGTGATCGCGACCTTCGCGCCGAACGCCGTCCGGCACTCGACCACCGCGGCCACGCCCGCGTCATCATCGGTCACATAGACCAGCAGCTCGCGCACGTCCGTCGGCGAGAACTCCGCCTTCGACAGCACGGTGTCGAGCTGCCGAAGGATGTCACGCGTCTGGACTGCGCCGTCCCCGTCGAGCGCCTTCCCTTCGGCGAGCATGCCGGACACGAACACGGCGTTTCCCGCCCGGACCGCGGCGCTCAGATTCGGATTGGGCTGCGCGGACGTCTCGATTCCCTGGCGCGGCGCCGAAGACGCGACAAACGTCATCTCCACGTGGTACGCCGGACTCGTCAAACTGGCGCCCACCGTCGCCCTCGCGGGACGATCCGCGCCGACGTACTCCCGGTACACCCGGTTCATCTCCGCGAAGTGCTTCAGGTCGGGCAGGAAGACACGCGCGCTGACGAGGTGCGGGAAGCTCAGGCCGGCGGCCTCGAGCAGCGCTTGCGCATTCTCCATGACCGCACGGGTCTGCGCGGCCACATCGCCCGGGACGAGGGTGTTGTCCTTGCCGTTCCTTGCGATGAGCCCGGAAAGAAAGAGCATGTCGCCCGAGCGGAGCCCGTAGGAGTACGGATTGGGGGAGGCCATCCACGACGAGGGGTGGACGGGACGGCGATCGCCACCTGCCGGCACCGCGACGGCCGACATCTCGACCAGCGCGCCGGGCGTGCGGGGATCGACGACTACGGTGGTGCGGGTCGGCGGCGCGGTCTTCCACGCCCGCCGGTACTCGTCGTTCATCGCGGGGAAATCCGCGGCGCGCTTCAGGTACACCGTGACCGCGACGCCGTCGGCCAGAGAGGAACGCTCCGCGCGAAGCCGCTCGTCGAGACGCGCGAGCGTGAGGGCGGTCTGCCGCGCGACGCTGTCGCCGCCCTCAGCCGCGGCGGTCGCGGAGACGAAGATGAAGTGGGACATGCCTCATTGGAGAGTATCCCGCATTTTGTCCGACCACGCGCACAGGGCGGCGACGTCCTGGGGCGACAGCCTGGAGTCACGATGGATCAGCAGGTACGACGGCAGCGGCATGCGCTCACGCTTCGTCAGGTCGCACATCCCGCCCAGGAACTTGTCCTGATCGTCTGAGGGATAAGTGGTCCACTCCGAGTAGTTGAAGTGCTCGCGACCGTGGTGCACGTGATTCGCCACCAGCCAGGACATCGGGCTGATGTTCGTGTACCACGGCCACCGGGTCTGGTTCGAGTGGCAGTCCCGGCAGGAGCGGTCGAGGATCGCGGTG
>JANOJK010000676.1:0-4840 GCA_031408165.1 Acidobacteriota bacterium
GGCCTGAACGACATGACCTACAACCGCTGCGTCGGCACCCGGTACTGCTCGAACAACTGCCCGTACAAGGTCCGCCGCTTCAACTTCCTGCTCTACCAGGACTGGGACACGCCGAGCCTCGAGCCGCTGCGCAATCCCGACGTCACCGTCCGGAGCCGCGGCGTCATGGAGAAGTGCACCTACTGCGTGCAGCGCATCAACTACGCCCGCATCGACTCGAAGCGGCAGGATCGCCCGATCAAGGACGGCGAGATCGTCCCCGCGTGCGCGGCGGCGTGCCCGTCGGAGGCGATCGTCTTCGGGGACCTGAACGACCCGGCGAGCCGGGTCACGAAACTCAAGATGCTCGAGCGCGACTACGCGCTGCTCGAGGAGCTCAACACGCGGCCGCGGACGACCTACCTCGCGGCCATCACGAACCCGAATCCCGAGCTCGTCGCCGCGCGCCCCGCGTCGTCGACGGAGCACTCCTAGGTCTGGCGTCGCGATCATGCTGAACCCGAAAGCCGCCACCTACGAGCCCGTGCCGCTCATCGAGCCGGGACACACGCTCGCATCGATCAGCGACAAGATCGGCGGCGTCGTTTTGTCGGGCCGCACCCCGCTGACGTGGTTCCTCGTCGTGTCCGTCGGGTTCATGCTGATGGGCATGCTGGGCATGGCGGTGACCTGGCTGATGATCAAGGGCACGGGGATCTGGGGCGTCAACCAGCCGATCGGCTGGGGCTTCGCGATCATCAACTTCGTCTGGTGGATCGGCATCGGCCATGCCGGCACGCTCATTTCCGCCATCCTCCTGCTGCTCAAGCAGGGCTGGCGCACGTCGATCAACCGCTTCGCCGAAGGCATGACCATCTTCGCGGTCATGTGCGCAGGCATCTTCCCGCTGATCCACACCGGGCGCCCGTGGCTCGCGGCCTACTGGCTGTTCCCCTACCCGAACAGCATGGGCGTCTGGCCGCAGTTCAGAAGCCCGCTCATCTGGGACGTGTTCGCGGTCTCGACGTACTTCACGGTCTCGCTGCTGTTCTGGTACGTCGGCCTGATTCCCGACCTTGCCACGCTGCGCGACAAGGCGACCTCCAGGCCGGTCAAGGTGGCCTACGGGACGCTCGCCCTCGGCTGGCGCGGGTCCGCGCGCCACTGGCAGCGCTACGAGCACGTTTATCTGCTGCTCGCGGGCCTCTCGACGCCGCTGGTCCTGTCGGTCCATACGGTCGTCAGCTTCGACTTCGCGATCGGCATCATCCCCGGCTGGCACGCCACGATTTTTCCGCCCTACTTCGTCGCCGGCGCCATTTACGCCGGGTTCGCGATGGTGCTGACGCTCGCGATTCCGATCCGCAAGATGTACGGCCTCGAAGACTTCATCACGATGCGCCACCTCGAGAACATGGGGAAGGTGACGCTCGTGACGGGGATGATCGTCGGCTACGGCTACATCTCGGAAGCGTTCTTCGGCTTCTACAGCGCGAACAAGTACGAAGGGTTCATGATCTGGAACCGGATGACCGGTCCCTACTGGCCGATCTACTGGACGCTCGTGCTGTGCAACATCGTGATGCCGCAGTTCCTGTGGATCCGCCGCGTCCGGACGAGCACCCTCGGCCTCTTCGCCATCGCGATGGTCGTCAACGTCGGCATGTGGCTCGAGCGCTTCGTCATCGTCGTCACGAGCCTGCACCGCGACTTCCTCCCGTCCTCGTGGGGGATGTATTACCCGACGATCTGGGACTGGATGACGTTCATCGGCACGATCGGCATGTTCGTGACGCTGTTCTTCCTCTTCATCCGGTTCCTGCCGATGATCTCCATCTTCGAGATGCGGACGATGGCGCCTGAAGCGAAGGTCACGCAGGCGGAGGGGCACTGATGGCCACCGTGGTGCGGCCGCCGGCGATTTTCGGGCTGATGGCGGAGTTCGACGACCCGAGCTCGCTCGTCGAGGCCGCCAAACGCACCTACGCGGCCGGATACCGGCAGATCGACACGTTCTCTCCCTATCCGATCGAAGAGGCCTGGGAGGCCATCGGGCAGCAGGATCGGCGCCTCTCGCTCATCGTCCTCGCGGGTGGTCTCGTCGGGCTCCTTTCGGGGCTCGGGCTGCAGGAATGGGTGCACCAGATTGCCTATCCGCTCAACGTCGGAGGGAAGCCGCTGAACAGCTGGCCGCAGTTCGTCCCGGTGATCTTCGAGCTGACGATTCTATTCGCCGCCCTGTCGGGGGTGATCGGGATGATCCTGCTGAACGGGCTGCCGATGCCGTATCACCCGGTGTTCAACGTGGCGCGCTTCGAACGCGCGAGCCGCGACAAGTTCTTCCTGCTGGTCGAATCGGCCGACCCGAAGTTCGACCGGACGCAGACGCTCGATTTCCTGAAGGGGCTCAACGCCAGCGAGGTGAATGAAGTTGAACCCTGAGCCATCGTCCATGAGCCATAAGGCGCTCGCGGTGGCCGCGCTCTGTCTGCTGGCGGCCACGGCCTGCCGCCAGGACATGCACAACCAGCCCAAGTCGATCCCGCTGCGCGAGAGCATGTTCTTCAAGGACACCTCGAGCGCGCGGCCGATCGTGGAGGGGACGATTGCGCGCGGCACGCTGCAGGACGACGCGGAGTTCTTCACGGGCAAGGCGGGGGCGCTCGCAGTGGACGCGCTGCCGTTCGCGCTCACGGCCGAGGTCCTCGATCGCGGCGAGGAGCGCTTCAACATCTTCTGCGCGCCGTGCCACGGGCTCTCCGGGCAGGGTGACGGCATGATCGTGCGGCGCGGCTACCGTCAGCCGCCGTCGTATCACATCGACCGGCTGCGGCAGGCGCCGCTCGGGCACTTCTATGACGTCATGACGAACGGGTTCGGGGCCATGCCGGACTATCGCGGACAGATTTCGCCGCGCGATCGCTGGGCGGTTGCCGCCTACGTGCGTGCCCTGCAACTGAGCCAGCATGCGCCCGCCGCGGAATACCCGGCGGACGAGCGGCAGAAGCTTTCGCGACCGGGGGCCGCCGCCGCGCCGGCCGAGCACAAGCGCTAATGACTATGCCGAACCTCAGCGCTTTGACGACCATCGATGCGGCCGGCATCGGGCGCCTGCAGCAGCGGGGGCTCATGGTGGGCGTGGGCGGCGTCGTGGTCGGCGGCCTCGGCGTGGCGCTGCAGCCCGACCAGTTCATGCCGTCGTGGTTGATCGGGTTCCTCTTCTGCACGGGCCTCTCGCTCGGGTGCCTCGCGCTGCTGATGCTGCAGCACATGACCGGAGGACAATGGGGGCTGGTCACCCGCCGCATTTTCGAGGCCGGGACCAGACTGCTGCCGCTCTGCGCGCTGCTGTTCCTGCCGATCCTGATCTTCGCGCCGACGCTGTTCCTGTGGGCGCGCCCCGAGGCGGTCCGCGCCGACGAGATCCTGCAGGACAAGGCGCCGTACCTCAACGTCACGTTCTTCGCGATCCGCGCGGCCGTCTACTTCGGGATCTGGCTGTTCTGTTCGATGCTGCTGAACAAGTGGTCGGCGGCGCAGGATCGCGGCGAGATGGCGGTGACGGAGGCCGACACGCGGCGCTTCCGCGTCGTGAGCGCGCCGGGGCTCATCGCCTACGTCATTCTCATGAGCCTCGCCGCGGTCGACTGGATCATGTCGCTCGAGCCCCACTGGTACTCGACGATCTTCGGCTTCATCATCGTCGTCGGACAGGCGCTGTCCGCCCTCGCGTTCTCGGTGGCTGTGCTGACGATCCTGGCGCCGCGCGAGCCGATGAACGCGGTGCTGCGGGCGAGGCACTTCCACGATCTCGGCAAGCTGATGCTCGCGCTCGTGATGCTGTGGGCGTACTTCGCGTTCTCGCAGTTCCTGATCATCTGGGCGGGCAACCTGCCGGAGGAGATTCCGTACTACATGACGCGCCTCGAAGGCGGCTGGAAGTACCTGAGCCTGGCGCTCGCCTTCGGTCATTTCATCCTGCCGTTCTGCCTGCTGCTGTCGGCCGACCTGAAGAAGCGTCCCAATGTGCTGGCGCGGGTCGCGTGGTTCATCGTCGCGATGCGCCTCTACGACACCATCTGGCTCGTGGCGCGCCCCTTCCAGCACGAGGGCGCTCTGCCGATCAGCCTCGCGAACGTCGGCATTCCGCTCGCGCTCGCGGGCGCGTGGGTGTTCCTGTTCGCCGGGCAGCTGCGCAAGCTGCCGCTCCTCCCGATCCACGACCCGTATTTCAAGCAGATGCTCGCGAATCCGCACCAGGGGGGGCACTGACATGTCGTCGGAACATCCGCACGGCCGCCTCGACAACCCCGACACCGATCACGAGTCGAGCGATATCAACGTGCGCGCGATCATCCGGTTCGTGGTGATCCTCTTCGGTATCGTCGTGGCCATCGACATCGCGATGTGGGGGTTGTTCAAGGGACTGAACCGCCTCGAAACCAACAACGAGCCGTACGTGTCGCCGCTCGCCATGCCCGGGGGCCAGCCGCCCGGCGCCCCGGGGCTCCAGACAGAGCCCTGGACGGACCTGAAGAAGTTCCGCGCCGAGCAGCTCTCCCACTTGCACGGGTACGGCTGGGTCGACGAGCCGGCCGGCGTGGCGCGCATCCCGATCGCGAAGGCGAAGGCGCTGCTCCTGAAGCAGGGCATTCCGGTGCGCCCGGAGCTCGCAGGCGCCATGGAAGGTACGCACGTCGCGGCCGGCGGCGAATCGAACGGCGGACGGACGCTGCCGGCAGGGGCGCCTGATCGATCGACCCCGGCCCCGACGGCGCCGGCAGCTGCGCCAGCGGCGCCTCAGAAGCCGGGGGGTGGGCGGTGACAGTGGCTAGGCTTTGGGCTTTGGGCTTTGGGCTTT
>JANOJK010000684.1:0-8241 GCA_031408165.1 Acidobacteriota bacterium
CGCCTCCATCCGCCGCGTCGTCAAGTCCCCTGAGCGGTGGCCGCGCATCGTCGAGCTGGCGTCGCAGCACGGCGGATCTCTCCCCGGCGCTCCCAACGCGCACGCCCTGCAACAATTTCTCAAGGCGCGGCGGGATGCCGATCCGGACACGTTCCAGGATCTGTCGCTCGCCATCATCAAGCTGCTCGGACGCGGCGAGTACGTCGCCGAGAGCGCCGCGGAGCCGAGCGCACACTTCGCGCTCGCGACCGGGACCTATTCGCACTCGACGGCGCCGAACCGGCGCTTCCCCGATCTCGTCACGCAGCGGCTGCTGAAGGCGGCGATCGGGAAGCGACCCGCTCCCTATCAACTGATGGAGTTACGGCGGCTCGCCGAACACTGCACGAAGCAGGAGGACGCGGCGAACAAGGTCGAACGCCTGACCGGCAAGGCCGCGGCCGCGTTGTGGCTGACGCCGCAGATCGGGAAAACGTTCGACTCGGTGGTCACAGGCGCCGGCCCGAAGGGGACGTGGGTCCGTCTCGTGCCGACACCGGTCGAGGGACGGCTCGAGCGCGGGGCCGAAGGGCTCGATGTGGGCGACCGCGTGCGGGTCCGGCTGGTGAGCACGGACCCGCGCCGCGGCTTCATCGACTTCGCCCGCGCGAACTAGTTTGTTCCGACCCCACGGGTCACCAGTGTGCCGTAAAGCAACAGCGAGACGGCCTCTCGCAGTCCCGCGACGGTGAACGGCTTTTCGAGGAACGCCTCGCCCTCGCAGAGCGAGCGCTCGCCCATCAACCCATCGATGTGCCCCGTGACGTAGAGCACGGGCATATCCGGCCGGGCCAAACGGATGCGCCTGACCATCTCGTCGCCGGACATCTCCGGCATTTGCAGATCCGCGACGAGCAGATCGACCCGCGCGGCTCCAACCATTCGATCGATCGCGTCGGCGCCGTTCGTGGCCTCCAGCACACGATATCCAACGCCTTCGAGGACACGCCGTTCGAAGGCACGCACCTCCGCCTCGTCGTCGACGACGAGCACGGTCGCTTCGGTTCGCTTTGCACTCATTGACTCTGCCCCACGATCGATCCGTCAAGGCGTTATGGATTCCACCTTCCAACGGATCGTCAACTGGTGGTTACCCGCGCGAATGCCACTCCCTGGCGCCGCCAACGTCCATTCGAGATCGATAGAGCCCGATGTTCCCGGTTCCATCAGGGGGTTGCTCTGGAACACGAGCGCAAAAGAGGAGGAGCCCAGCGCCCCGTCCGATCCGATGCCCCCACTCTCCGCAAGGCTGTTCCATGACACGTTCGACGCCGGCATGCTCGAGCCGCTCGGCGGTGTAAACGCCGCCGCATCCGCCTGAACGCTCACTCGCAGGGCCTTGCCGAAACTCAGGTTCGCGTTCGAAAAGCTGACGGTCGTCACGTTTGGCGCGCCGCTCGTGCTGCGGCTCACGTCGATCACCGGAAAACTGACCGCCATCGGCACGGAGATGGTGACGGTCTCCTGAGCTCCGGCGGACACAACCGCGGCCGCCAGGGCAACAATGCCGAAAAGGGCGATTCGCCGCGTAACTGCCGGCCGGGATCTGCTCATCGCGGTATCTCACGCATGATGATCGGCCTGTCTTTCTTTTCGACCGTAAAGTCGAGACCGATCAGCGGGCAATCCGGCGTCAACTCGGCGGCGAGCTCAGCAGGCGATGCCGGTGCGAGCCCCTTGGGCAAGCGCTGCACGTCGAGTCGAATGGTGTAGCGTCCAGGCGGCTGATTGTAGAAGGCGTAGGACCCGGTGGCGGTCGTCGCCGTCACCGATCCATCGACCGCCACAACAGCATTCGGGATGCCTTCGCCCTCGTCCCAGACCCCGTTGTGGTTGCGGTCCAGATACACGCGGCCACGAATGGCGTTGAGGGGAATGACCTGCAGATTGACGTGCTCGCGCGATCCGCGCGTCACGGTCAACGGCCGCGGTTTCTCGTCCAGCGCGTACGAGGCGGGCAGCTTGTTCCTGTCGAGCGCAAGCTCGAATTGACCATCCGGGACGCGTGTGAACGCGTAGTCGCCCGCCTCATCGGTGATCGCGCTATACGGCCCAAGACGCACAAGGGCACCCGGCACCTGGTGGCCCGCCTGATCGACCGCGCGGCCTCGAACCTCCCCGCCGCGAGCCGGCGACTCGAGCTGCCAGGTCTTGCGAATCGTGACCATGACCCGCGATCGCTCACCCTCGAATCCCCGAGTCAACTGAAACGCTGATAGCCGGCCATACTGCGCTTCGAGTTGCAGCGTTGGCGACAGCCGGTGCGTCACACGAGCCCGGAACCTTCGTGGATCAGAGACGTCGGGAAACGCCGTCACGAATTGCGCGGTGGTTCGGCGGCCAAGCTGGAGCGTCGAGTTGACCTCGTCCCACTCCTGCACTCTCCCGTCGTCGAACCACTGCCTGGATTGCTGATAATTCACGTGACCCCACGGACCCGGCGTGTAGGACGCGCTGCTCTGACTCTGCCGGCGGTCGAAGCCGAACGGCACCGCGCGGTGTCGATAATCGGTGCGTCCCCATTGCACCCGCTGCATCAGCCGGACCGGACCGAGAGGAACCTGCAGCGTCACCGCGTTGGTCGCGCCGTCGTCGGCCGACCCCGTCCACCACGACCGTTCCAGCGTGACGCTGGCCTGCCGCGCCAGGGGCAACCGAATCGATGCGAGCTGCCACTGGCTGGAATCGCTCGCGGCATCCGACAGTCGCATCGCCCCTGAGACGGCGATGCCTCGCCCGAGAGCAAGGCCTCCGGAGACCCCCTTGTCGTGGCCGGCGATCGGACCGCGCGTGGAGCGGTAGAACGCCGTCAGGTGCAGCGTCGGCTGGGCGTACTGCGTTTGGAGGAACACGGCACCATCCGTGGTCACCTCGCCGCCCACTCGCACCCGTGGCAGCAACTGAACGCGGTCGCGGTAGGCGACAACCGTAGCCCCATTCGACGCGGGGTGACGTCCATGCACGTACAGGGAAACCGATGGCGTCCACTTCTGGCTGAGGCTCCAGGACACGCGCGCACCGCGAGCCAGCCCGCGAAGATCCGAATACAGGTCCCCCCCCTCACCTCGCCACCGGCCATCGGGGGCGAAGATCGATACGCGTGCGCTTCGGGACTGGAATCCCATCAGGCCCGCCGTGAAGAACCCGGTCATATCAGTCTGCATGCCGTTGATTTTTCCGGACGCCGACACGTCTGCTCCAAAGTCCGCGCCGTGGATGTAGCCGACGCCGGTTGCGACCCGGAGCGCATCATGCTGCGGTGGCAGCCTGACATCGTTCGGCCCTGTTCGAGCGGCGAGCTCAGGTCCGTCCTGCAACCGTGCCGTTTCGGTCAACTCGGCCCTGGTCTTCTTGATTTGAAACATCGACCAGCCCGCCAGCGACGTCGAGGGCGCTGTCTGGCCAGAGGAAACATCAACGCCGGACACTACCGCAGGTGGCTCCGAGGCGACCGCCGGTTTCCACGAGGGTACCGCCGGTTCCTTCGCGACGACCATCGTTGTCTCCGAGACGATCGGAGGCACTGTTCCTTCGGCAGTCTCGGTTGTTGACGGGGGCCTCAGTGGCACAACGGCGGGAGTGAGGGACGCGGGCGTGCAGGCCGCGACCTGATCCGTCCGAGGGCGGTTCGTGTACACACACGAGGGCGCCGCAATCGCCGCACGCCGCGCTCGCTCACGTACGGCCAGTTCCCCGAGAGACTGCGCGTGGACGTCAGCGGCCGCCAACCACAGCCCGGAGACGAGCGCAGCCAGGCCCAGGCCGCGTTGCCAGTCGCGATCTCTGGAGACTCGACGACTGTCGCGCGGCTCAGGGGGCATTACTCTTTCTTGTCAGCGAAAATCGGCACGCTCCGTACAACATCCATCTCACGCTCTGTGCCGATGTAGTGATCGACGCCGTAGTCGATGATCGCGCGCACCAGGTACCGACCCGAGGGGAGTACCGCGTCATCTGGAAGCTTTGCCGAGTACGCACCGGTGAGAATCGGCTGGGTCAGCAGCAGGTTGCGGGTCAATGGGACGACGGCGGTGGGATCGCTTGCGCCTGGCTTCAAGAATTCAAATCGTCCTTCGATCGCGAGCGGTGTGTTCCCGTCGTTGCGCAGTTTCACGACGGCAGAATCGTTCAGGATCTCGACGGCGGTGATCTCAACCGCTCGCCGCTGTTCGCCGATGTTCACGAAGACACCGACGGACACCGATGCCATGAACCGGATGCCGACGCCTTCCAACACCGTGAGCGGATCGGGCATTTCGTCAACGGTGAGCACGCACCAGTAGCCGCCGGGTTCCGCCTCGGATGACACCTTGACGGTCAGCCGCGTGGTCATGGTTTCGCCGGGTAACACCTCGACCTCGACGGGGTTGAGCGTCACCCACCGGCCGCACGACCGGGTGAGCGTCCCCGGCTCCCTATAGAACGACTGCGTCCCGTCTTCGCTGCGCCACCAGTCCTCCATGTGCGCCTTGAACCGGGTTTTGGGCTGCGCTTTATCCAGCGTGAGGCGGAACTCCCTCGTCTGGACCTCGCCGGGACGCGCGGTGATCCTGATCGAGGTGAGCGTGGCCGTAAACGTCGTAGCAGCGACCGGCGAGCACGCCGCAAGGACGAGTGCGCACGCTATGACAACGCTTCGAAGATTGTTCATGAATCAGGTCCTCCGTCGGGGCCCGGGCGCCCTCGCCCGCGCCCCGCCAGATTCAAGTGGACTAACCGACGCTCAGGAATTTCCAGGTCATGGTCAGCGTGTGATTGCCCGACCGCGTGACCGCTGTATTCGGCGCCAGGGTAAAGATCAGGGTCGAGCCTGCCGTCCCGCACGTCGCGACGCCAGCGGTGCACGTCGCAAACAGGACATCCGTCGCGGCGAGCGTGCCGAGTACGGCCGTACCCGCGGTGAACGCGGCCGCGCCCCATGAGACGTCAGCCACCGCCCAGGTTGGCGATGCGACAGGGGCCGTGAACACCGAAGCTCCGCTCAGAGAGATGGTCAGCGCGCCGGAAGCGCTGGAGGTAACAATATTGTCGGCCAGGAAGCTCACCCCGGCTGCGGTTGTGGCTACGGCGATGTTGGTGACGTTGAAGGTCACAGTGGACGGAACCGTGATCCGTGCCTGGGCGGACACGACCGCCGTGAGAGTGGTGGTATCGGAGCCCGTTGTCATGACGGCTTGCGCGGAGGCCAGCCCCGCTGTGGTGACGCTGAGCGCGATGATCATGGCGGTACGAACGAATACTTTTCTCACTCTGCTCTCCTCCGGGTCCGTGAGACCCCTTGTTGTTGTGCAAAGCAATAGAGCAAAGCGGCAGCCACACGAAAATGGCAGATTGGGCGGAGGAGGCGAAGTGCCCTAAGTCGCTCATACACTGAAGCCGCCAGGCAATCGTGACGGTGCCTGGCAGCTTCGACGGAACGGGCGTAGCCTCAGGGGGCGCGGTCTCTGGCGCGCTACCGCGCCGCGGATGGCACGCCCGGCGCGCCGCGCGTGGCACGCCTCGGCGTGCGGGACGGTCCTGTCAGTCTTCTTTTGCAGGAGCGGTGGGATCGGAGAGATTCAGGCGCTTCACCCACCGAAACATCGATCGACGGCTGATGCCTAACAGACGCGCAGCGGCCGCTTTGTTGCCGCCTACTTCCCGCAACGCCTGTTCGACCTGCGTGCGCTGCGCGTTTGTCAGAAAGTCCGGATCCCGTGTGGAGGTGGCCGCGGGCACTGCTGATTCGGTCAACACCGGGGGCGTCGGTGTGTCGATCACCGGGGGCATCGCCTTCAGCACGTCGCGCTCGCTGAGCATTTTTCCGTCACTCAGTAAACACGCGCGCTCGATCACATTGCGCAGCTCGCGTACGTTACCGGGCCACGGCGCCTGCAGCAGGGTGCGTTCGGCGGCTGCGGTCATGCCGGTCATCGGACGATTCAGTCGATCCGCTGCTTCCCGGAGGAAGACCGCGGAGAGATACGGGATGTCCTCGCGGCGCTCGCGGAGCGGGACGATGTGAATCTCCATGACGCTCAACCTGTAGTAGAGGTCGCTGCGAAACCGGCCGTCGGCGGCTTCGACCCGCAGGTCACGGTTCGTGGCGGCGATGACTGCCACGTCGACATGCCTGGCTTCGAGCGACCCAACGCGCTGGACTTCGCCTTGGTCTACGGCTCGGAGAAGCTTGGCCTGGATCGTCAGGGGGAGCTCTCCGATCTCGTCGAGAAACAGGGTGCCCTTGTCGGCATGCTCCAAGAGTCCGACCTTCGTGTCGGTGGCACCAGTGAATGCACCACGCTGGTGACCAAACAACTCGGTCTCAAACAGCGTCTCGACGACCGCCGAGCAATTCACCGTCACGAATCGGCGAGCCGGGCGGGCGCCGAGCGTGTGCAGCGCACGTGCGACGAGCTCCTTGCCGGTGCCCGTTTCACCCGTGACCAGTACCGTGCGCACGTGCGGCGCGAAGCGCCTGACGGCGTCGAACAGCTCCTGCATGGCCGGGCCGCGTCCAATCATGCCCTGGAAGGCGAACGTCTTGGCAACATCGACGTCCACCTGGATGAACCGCTCCCGACGCTCGATGCTCTTGCGGATGCCCGTCAACAGTCCGCCGAGACGTTCAAGATCGAACGGCTTGCTGATGTAGTCGAGCGCTCCCAGCTTCACCGCCTCGATGGCGGTATCGACGCTGGATTGCCCCGTCATCAGAATGATCTGGCACGTCGGGTCGATGTCGCGGACCGCGCGGAGCACGTCAAGCCCCTTGATGTCAGGCATCATGAGATCGACGATCACCGCGTCCGGCTTGAGTCCTCGCAGTTCCGCAAGGGCCGCTCGAGCGTCGGTTCGGCCCACGACCTCGAACCCAAAGCGTTCTGCGATTTTCGCGACGATGACCAGCACGTCGGCCTCGTCATCGATCGCGAGCAGCGTCGCCGTCGCTTGAGTACTCACTGGGAGGAGCTCGACCATCGACGCCCGACCGCGAAGGGCGCAGGCTTACCGATCGAGCGCTTCACGGACTTTCCGCCCGAGTGTTTCAGAGGTGAAGGGTTTGTGCAGGAGCGCGACCCCGGGATTGAGGACCCCGTGCTTGACGATGGCGTCCTCCGTGTAGCCAGACATGTAAATCACCTTCAGCGCTGGATGCCGCTCCACCAGCTGCCTGGTCAACTCCGGTCCGCTGGCGCCCGGCATCACGACGTCGGTCAGAAGCACGTCGATGGAGCCGCTGTGCTCGAACAGCCGGAGCGCTTCATCCGCGTTCGCGGCAACCATCACCGTGTAGCCCTGCCGTTGCAGCAGTCTCCTGGCCACCTCAAGAAGCTCTTTTTCGTCGTCAACCACTAGCACCGTCTGAGTCGCGGCCCGCGGACGGGAGACCGGTACCGCCTCGACGACCGCGGGCGCGGCATCCGCCCTCGGGAAATACACCGTGAACGAGGTGCCGTTGCCGACTTCACTGTAGACGTCGACGCTCCCGCCGCTCCGCCCGACGATGCCGTGGACGGTCGCGAGGCCGAGCCCCGTGCCTCTCCCGCGCTCCTTTGTGGTAAAGAACGGCTCGAACAAGCGAGCCTGAACCTGCGGCGTCATACCTGTTCCCGTATCGGTCACCGTGAGTGACACGTAGGCACCCGGTTTCACCGAGGGGTGCGTCGACGCGTATCGTTCGTCGAGCTCGGCGTGGGCAGTCTCGATCGTCAACGCGACCTCGATCATCGTGCCTTCGGGTCCGCCTGCTTCGACCACCGATTCAATGATCCCCGCATTGACGCGGATCTCGGTGCCGCTACCGCTGCCTCGCGCGCGCGTGCGCAAACGAAAATGCGACACCGAGGCGATCGAAGGCAGCGCCTCCCCACGAAACCCCAGCGTGGCAATGGCGGCCAGATCTTCGGCGCGGCGAATCTTGCTGGTGGCATGCCGTTCGAGGCACAGCCGCGCATCGTCGGGATCCATCCCGATGCCGTCGTCTTCGACTCGAATCAGTTTCTTGCCGCCGTACTCGGCGGTAATCACGACGCGCGTGGCCTTGGCGTCGATCGCGTTCTCAACCAGTTCCTTGACCACCGAGGCCGGCCGCTCGACGACCTCGCCCGCTGCGATCTGATTGGCGAGATCGTCAGGTAACCGGGTGATGCGCCCCATCTACCACCAGCCTGATCTGCGAAACCAGATGAACAGGCCGCTGCTGGAGATGAGTAACAGGCC
>JANOJK010000771.1:0-2891 GCA_031408165.1 Acidobacteriota bacterium
GAGACCCGCGTGACGCGCGAGATCCAGCACGATCTGCTGCCCCAGTTCCTCGGCCGCGATCGCCTGCTCGGGATGATCGGCGAGGCCCGCCACCGCCGATCGTATCTGTACGACCTGACGCCGCTGTCGGCTCTGCCCCCCGCCCCGGCAGCTTCCGGCTTCAGCCGGCAGCGACTCTTCCATAACAACACCGTCCGCACGATCGCCCCGGAGTACGCCTGGGTCCCGTCACCCGACGGCACGAAGCTGCTCGTCGTCTCCGAGCGCGACGGCGACACCGTGTCGCCGCGGCGCGGCGTGTATCTGACCGACCTCGCCGCCACTGTCCCGGCCGACGAGGTCAAGGCGCGCGTCGCAGCCAGCCTCGAGGCCGAGTTGGCGCTCCGCGAGAACGGGCGCCGCCGCTTTGCCCCGATCGCGGCCGCGGTCCGGGAGGTGACGTCGGCGGCTTCCGTGGCGCGCGTGTATGCCCACGAGAAGGCGCTCTTCGACTTCGACTCGAAGCACGTCTCGCGGCCGGGCAACAAGCTCGCCTACGAGTACCTGTTCAACGCTTATTCGTCGTTCGGCTACACGCCTGAATACCAGTACTTCGCGCCCCGCCAGGCCGCCGGCAACCAGACGGCCAACGTCATCGCCACGCTGAAGGGCACGGTGAACCCGGAGCTCGTCTATGTCGTGAGCAGCCACTACGACTCGGTCGCGATCGGGCCGGGCGCCGACGACGACACGTCGGGGACCGCGGCGCTCCTCGAGACCGCCCGGATCATGGCGGGGCACCCCATGCCGGCGACGATCGTCTTCGCGTCGTTCACAGGGGAGGAGGCGGGGCTGCTCGGCAGCCGGGAGTTCGTCCGGCGCGCCGTCGAAGGCAAGATGAAGATCGCCGGCGCGCTGAACAACGACATGATCGGCTGGGCGAACGACCATCGCCTCGACAACACGATCCGCTACTCGAATCCCGGCATCCGCGACATCCAGCACGGCGCCGCGATCGAGTTCACCAGCATGATCACGTACGACGCGCTCTACTATAAGAGCACCGACGCGGCCGCCTACTACGAAGCCTACGGCGACATCGTCGGCGGCATCGGCTCGTACCCGGTGCTGGGGAACCCGCACTACCACCAGTCGCACGACCTGCTCGATGGCATCAACCACCAGCTCGTGACCGAGGTGGCGAAGACGACGGCGGCGACCCTGATGCTGCTCGCGTCGAGCCCCTCGCGGATCGCCGGCCTGACCGCGACCCCGGCCGCGGGCGGCGCGTCGGTGAGCTGGACGCCGAGCCCCGAGACCGGCGTCACCGGGTACATCGTGACGTGGGGCTCCGCCGACAATCCATCGCTCCACACCCTGCGCGTGACGCAGCCGAAGGCCACCCTCGCGGGCGCCGCCGCCGGCGCCAGCGTGCGCGTGAAGGCGGTCAATGCGAAGGGACTGGAAGGCTGGGACTGGGCGCGGGCGATCGTGAAGTAGGACGGGTGCACGTACGCGAACATCGGACACCATCGGCGTCGCGCCACTGCACCGTCAGCACTGGCCGGGTGTCGATCGGGTGACGCTACGAGACGACTTTGTCGCCGAGGCACGCGCCTGCCGATCGCACGGTGAGCTGTGCCACGGCGCGCGGCGAGGAGCAGCTGGCCCGGATCTTCAACGGACGGGATCCTTCGGGCACGCGCCGCCAGCCACGGCGACAACCGGGCGGACGCCGTCGGCGCGGATGCGCGACACCGAGTAGGCCTCGTTGCGCCAGCTCGAGAGCTGGTAGACCCAGTAGAGATCGTTGTCGACCACCAGACGCGCGAACGGCAGCATGAACGAGACCTCCGCGCGATCGCAGTAAGCGATCCGGCCGCCCACGTTGATGACGGGCTTCCTGCCTTCCTGCTCGGTGATCCATCCGCGCACAAACGTGATGAGCCCGCAGCCCTTGTCTTCCGGCCGCGTCGGGAACCGGCGGATCGCCTCCACGTACGTCGTCTTCCACATGCCGCGGGAGGTGGTATCGGTAGACCGGTAGAACGCCTCGAGCTCGATCGGGTACCGCTTCCGCTCCTCGCTCCAGAACGGATGCGACCAGTTGGTGAAGTGATCCTCGGCGAGCTTCTCCTGGAGGTTGAACTCGTCGGTGACGAGCCCGATGACGCGCTTCGCTTCCGGCGCGTGCACCGAGACGCTCACGATCTCCTGGAGCGTGACGTCCCCGGCGACCGCCAGGCCGTCCTTCGGCACGGTGGGCTCGCGCGGATCGACGGGGCCGCCGCGGTAATCGGTAGCCACCGCTGGGTGGCCGGTGCAGAACACCTTCGCCTGCAGGGGCTTGCCGAGCGTCAGCGGACGTGGCTCGCCGCCGGGCAACCAGGCCGTCCAGGGAGTGTCCGGCCCCTGAGGTCCCCACCATTTCTTCGGGATGTCGTCACGGGAGATCGGCAGCGGCACCGCCAGGTCCGAATCCGGCCAGTGCAGGCTCCAGTTCCTGCCGTCGAACGATGCGAACGGAATCATGACGCCGTCGCGGCGCAGGACCGCGAGGCTGAACTTCTGACGCTCCGCCGCCCACGTGCCCGCCACGACGAGCGCCGCGAGCAACAGCGCGGCCGCCAGGCGCAGGGCCGACCGGCGATTGACGTCGTCACGACGCACCATCCCCCGATTCTAGCGGAAGCCCGTGCATTCCGCGCGGCCCGCGTGGTGCGCGGCCCTACTTGTCCAGGACTTCCCGGACCTTTTTCAGGAGATCGTCGCGGGAGAAGGGCTTCGCGAGAAAATCGATGGCCGGCTCAGCATCGACGTTCCCGGGATAGCCGGACATGCACAGCAGCTTGAGGTTGCGCCGGCGGCCGCGCAAGTGTTGGGCGAGCTCCGCGCCCCCCATGTAGGGCATG
>JANOJK010000779.1:0-2268 GCA_031408165.1 Acidobacteriota bacterium
GCGCCTTCCCGGTCTTCAGGATCGACAGATTGGCAAGGGTGATTCCGATCCGATCCGCGAGCTCGGTCAGCGTCATCCGTCGGTCGTGGAGCAGGTCGTCGAGCTTGACGGCGATCGCCATCACACCGTCCCTTCGACGTCTTCGCGCATGAGCGTGCCTTCCTCGAACACGCGGGGCCAGCACGAACATGAGGAGTACGGCGAGCCAGCCGTTGATCGAAAAGCCGGCATCGAAATCGAGCGGACGCGCGGGAGTGGAAAGGGCCTTGGCGATCGCACCGATGACGAGGCTGAAAAGCTGCAGCGCGAGGAGCGCCCAGGCGATCGCCCGCAAACGGTACGCGTTCGCGGCGACGAATGGCTCGCCCCCGCGCACCGTCTCGACGATGGCGAGCAGCCGCTTGAGGACGGCATAGTTCAGCGGGATCGTGGCGAGGCCAATGACCGCGACCGTGCGCAAGCCCATGATCAACCGCTCTGCCTCAGCCGAAGGAGAGAGTTCGAGCGCGCTCATGATCCATTGCCGGGTGGGCATGGCGACCAACAGCGCAAGGATCGCGGCGCCGATCAGCCAGTTCAGGACGATCAGGATCCGCAGCACGCCGTGCGTGATCGGCAGCGCGGCTGAGTATGGTCGGGACATTTGGTTGCACTCCAGCGACTTAATTATCGACAAACGATAACTCATTTATCGATATTAGGCAAGCCTTGTATTGACCTTCGATATCGAGCCCGGCTGGACGCACCGCGAAGCACACACGCTGATTGTGCGCTCGGTCTCGTCGCGAGCGACCTTCGGTGCGCCGCGCGTCGAGCGCGAACGCTCTCGACGCACTCGTTGATTTCAGGGAAACTGTACTTGTCGGACGGCCTCGGAGACCACGAAGATGCGGACGTTGTTGCCGTGCTGCTCGTGGGGTGACAGGAAGAACCCGGCGCCATCCATCGTGTAGTTGAGGGTGGTTCCGGTCAGGACTTCCCCGTCCGTGAAGGTGACAACGATGTTCCGTCCCCGCGCCGTGGGCGTGGGTTCGACGTTGACCGGCACGCCCGGGAAATCGTGCACGAAGAACACCGCCTTCAAGTGGCGCAGCACCACATTCAGCACGGCTGACTGCGGAGCCTCGGGTGAGGGCGACACCTGTAAATGGCCGCGAGTCGGCAGGAACCCGCGGGTGTGCCCTTTCAGGATGCGTCCGTCGAGATACCGTGCGACGACTCGAGTCCACGTGGTGCCCATCTCGGGGACGCTGTCGACCACCGCTGCCGGCGCACTCGCCGGAGAAACGATGGTGGTGGACGGACGAGCAACGGTGGGCTCACCGGCCGCTCCCGCAGACGTTATGGGCTCTGCGACCGGCGGGATCGGCGGAATCGCGTACAGTCGCCCGACCTCGCTCACGAGCGCGACCAGTTGCGCCGCAATCTTGAGAAAATGCAGGTGCCATTCTTCCAGCTGGCAGTTTCGCGGGAACTCGACGACCAGCCGCGCGGCGACACTCCCATCGATCGTCGCGTTGAAATAGATCGTGTCGGGTCCGTGCGGGCCGATTGGGCTGGCGCCGAACCCGAGCCTGATGAACTTCGTGGGGACGGAGCGCCGCAGCCGCTCGGCGAGCCGGGCGAGCATGGCCTCCGGCTGCACGCCGGCCACAATCCCCTGCGTCACGTCGCGGAACACCTGCGTCAGGTCCTGGCGGAAGCGGGCCTCGGCGCGCCGTCCCGCGGGTGCCTGCGTCAGCTCGAGCGTCGTCGCGAGAATATGCTCGCCGATCAGCGAGATGGGCGAGGCCCCTGTCCTCGCGTGTGACAGCTGTCTGAACGCGCCGGCCATGCGGGCGTGCTCCCCCGCCAGGTTGGCCACCGCGTCGGAGCCGCGATCGCCTCCCGTCCGTGGCGGAGCGTCGATGGCGCGTTTGAATGACAGCGCGCTGCGGTAGGCCGTGAACGGCGCGATCTGTGAGACGTGGCACCGCAGCACGTTCGAGGGCACCGTCATCTCGCCGTCGCGCCCTGCAATCTGCACCACCACGACCCCTCCGGGCTGCAGCTGGATCGTGGTTTCGATTTGCAGCCCGCCGGTCGACAGGTCAATCAGAGAAACAACCGGCCCGTACTTCAGGCGAACCGTGTCCAGCCATTCCAGTTCCGAGAGCGTGAGTCGAGGATGAGCGCGACGATCGGCGGGATCGCCCTCGACGTCCGGGATCACTTCAGCCCGTACGAGCGTGAGGTGAGAGCGCGCGGCGCGTGAAGGAGGTGACATGA
>JANOJK010000802.1:0-1959 GCA_031408165.1 Acidobacteriota bacterium
CTGACCTGATCGGTCCACGTCTTCAAAAACGTGGCCTGTTTCTGGCGTCGCAACCGGTCGAGGCCGTCACCGCGTTGGGATCGCAACACTTCGGCGTGCACGGTGCGAGCGAATTCGCCAGGTGTTGAGCGTTGGGCGACCGCGGCGAGAAAGTCACCGCGGGTCAAGAACCGTTGCCGGTCGTCACCACCAAGTTTTTTGACGGCGCCGGCGAGGACGTCGACGTGGGCGTCAGCGAATTGGGGGAGGGCTTCTTCGCGCCGCCATCACCACTTGGCGGGTCTGAGCAAAGGTGGCTGCCACCACTCGGAGGACTTGATCGTATCCGTGTAAACACTCCTTCGAATGCTTCCATCACGCAGGTTCTGGCTGAGCACGTCAGTGGGCGTTTGTCCGCCCCTTCCGATGCCGCCTTCGTGCCACAGTCGGCGAGCTGGGAGACGGGAATTCCAGGGACCGCGTCGGCCGAGCGAAAGGTCAGACGATGTTGTTCCTCGAAATGAACTCCGCCATCCCCGGCACAGTGAACGCAATCTGACCGTGCTCGGGCGAGTACACCAACCCTTTCGAGATCAACTTGGCACGCACCGGGCCGAGCGATGCCTGCTTCTTTCCGAGGCGTTGTGCGACCTCTCCCGTCGCGCTTGGTCCGTCACCATCCTCGGCCATCGCCGCCAGGTAGTCACGCTCCCCCGGGGACGCGCGTTCCCACCGGGCCCGGAAGAACCCGTCATCGAGTTGCTCACGGCCGCGCCGGATTCCGTCCTCAGCATCAATGGCGTTGATCGGCGACTCGCCCGCGGCGTTCCAAGAGGTCTGCCCGTACTGTTGGATGAAGTACGGATACCCGCCGGAAGCGTCGACCACGAGGTCGACCGCAGCCTTGTCCCATTCGACGTTCTCCTCCGCTGCCGGCGCGGTGAGAGCCACGATTGCGTCAGCGCGCTGCAACCGGTCGATGCGCACATAGTTGAACAACCGTTCCGAGTACGACTTCGCCTCGGCCAAGCGCCCCGGCAGGTTCGGTAGCCCCGCACCGATCACAAAGAACGGCAGGTTCCGTTGCACCGTTTCGTGACAGGCCTGGCAGATCGCGGCCAGCTCCTCAAGGTCAAGTTGCTGCATCTCGTCGATCATCAGCACTGTCCCGACGCCGAGTTCTATGGCGGCCCCACCGAGATCGATCGCCAGGTCGGACAGGTCTGCTTGCAGAGACCCGGTGTCAGCGCGCCCGCGTTCGGGGTCCAACTCGATCCCGATCGACAAGGTGCCGTCCGGTGCCGCACCGAGTGAGAACGACTTGAACGTGCGGAGCGCAGCGTGGAACCGGCCCGCACCCTTCGGCTTTCCTTGGGCGTGCCGCAACGCCGTGTTCAACGCCGCGGCCACCTGGTTCCGGAACGGTGTCCGCCCGGATCCCAGGTCAGCTTCGATCTTGCCGACGATCCAGCCCTCCTGGCGGGCAGCGTCGGCTAGTTCGTTCAACAGCACCGTCTTGCCGACGCCACGCAATCCGTACAGCACCATGCTCTGCGCCGGCCGGCCAGACGTTGCCCGGTGGCGGAGCACATCGAACGCCTCGATCTCCTGATCGCGTCCGGCGAGCTCGACTGGGCGAACCCCGGCGCCAGGGGAGTAGGGATTGTTTCGGGCTTCCACCCCCGGAGTCTACCGATATCTGCGACAGTATGTAGAAAATCACATACTCGCCTAGAAATGGCTACATTCGTGAGCCTGAATGAACCGCATCAGCAGGTGCACGTGGCGTTGACACGGTCGGGGCCGTGGCCGCGTTCATGTGGCGAGTTGTTTGGGTGGGCCATTGGCGTCGCTGGCGCCGATCGTGAAGTTGTAGAAGCCCGCAGTGGTCGGTGTCCCCGTGATGGCGCCGGTGGCGGGGTTGAGCGTCAGCCCCGTCGGCAACGCGCCACTGGCCACCACGAACGTGTACGGACCGAC
>JANOJK010000830.1:0-13078 GCA_031408165.1 Acidobacteriota bacterium
ACGTGCCCCTCGCCGCACGACGGCGCGAGCGACGCGTCCACCAGCCGCGCGCCGTCCGCCGTGAGCCGCCCGGCCCAGGTCCAGTCGCGGACCTTCCATACGATCTGTGCGGCCGAGAGTCCGAGCACGGCGGCGACGAGACCGAGCGCGGCGGCGCGCCGGAGGCCGCGCGATTCCCCCACCACGATTCCCGCGACGAGCGAGAGCGCCGCCGACGGCAGGTACAGGTAGCGCGCGCCTTCGGTGAGCGCGGAAATCGGCAGCAGCGCCGCGGCGAAAAACGCCCCCAGGAACCAGATCCGGTCGTCGTCTACCAGCCGGCGCCACGCGGCGGCGGCGAGCGCCGCCGTGACCGCGATCGCGATGACGCCCCCGAGCCAGTACATCGTAGTGCCGGGGTTGAGATAAAAGGGGACCGCGGAGACGTCGAGCCAGGGGGACCCCAGGTTGAAGAGGGCGAACCCGGCGACGGCCAGCTTGTCGGCGGCGAGGCGTCCGGCTCCGCCTCCGGCGGCGGCCGCCGCCGCGGCGGCCACGCACAGGAGCACGCCGCCGATGGCGTAAGGGCGGTGCTCGCGCAGCCATACGCGGACGCGAAGCCAGCGTCCGCCGGCGAGCCACAGCACGGCGGCGAGCATCACCAGGAACGCCATCAGCTTCGGGAGCCGGCCGGCGCCGCCGACCGCCGAGATGCCGCCACCGAAGTGCCGCAGGAGGCTGTAGGTCGCCAGCGCGACGAGCCACGGCGCGACGCGGCGCGCGGCGTCCCCCGCTCCGGCCCGCCGTGCAAAGACCGCGAAGCCGGCGGCCGCGACCGGCAGCGCCACGGCTGATTCCTTGGAGAGGATCGCGCACAGGAAGAGCACCGGCGGCCCGAGGCGCGAGCCGGCGCCGCCGCGGACCATCCACCAGATCGCCCCCAGCGAGAAACAGGTGGCCAGCAGATCGAAGCGCGCGGAAATCCAGACCACGGCTTCGTGATTCGACGCGTGGAGCGCGAACAGCAGAGCGGCAACCGGTCCGGCCAGGGACCGCGGCGACAGCGCGCGGCCGATGAGCAGCACCAGGACTGTGCTGGCGGCGTGCAGCAGTACGTTGGTCAGGTGGAACTGCCGCGCGTCGGCACCCGCCAGGCGCCAGTCGAGGGCATGCGCGACGAACCCGAGCGGCCGGTAGTACTCGAAGAACTCCCCGTGGAAGAACCGCAGCACGCCGGCGGGCGCCCCGGGCGCGCGGAGCCGGTGCAGGATCATGAAGTCGTCGCCGACGAAGCCGGACTGGAGCGCGGGCCAGTAGATCGCGATGGCGGCCGCCGCGGCGAGCGCGGCCGCCGTCCGCGTCCTCATGCGGGCGGCTTCCGGCACGCGACGTGGTAGCCGCTCGTCATGATCCCCTGCTCCCGCGACCGGCGCCGGCTGTCGCCGTACTCCCGCGTGATCAGGAACGAGAACGGCCGCGCCGCCTGCGCGGCAACCAGCCAGAGCGCGCGCAGCGGCGTCCACCCCAGTGTCTCGGCCTGCATCCCCATCCGCTGGAGCAGCACCGCGAGGGTGCCGACCGCGTCGGTCTCTTCCCGCAGCTCGAGGATCTCGAACCGCCGGAGCAGGTGCCGCAGCCCGTACTTGGTGTAGCGGAAGTAGTCGTGCGGCGCATCGTGAATCGGGAAGAGGAACCGCGTCGTCAGCAGCAGCTCGCCGCCGGGCTCGAGGACGCGGAACATCTCGTCGACGGCCGCCTGCGGTTCGGGCAGGTGCTCGAGCACTTCGGTGCAGAGCACGACCTGGAACGCCTCGTCGCGGATGCCGAGCGCCTGCGCGTCGCCGATGATCCGCACCCCCGCACCCGGGACGATGTCGAGCCCGACGCGGCGGGGGAAGTGGGTGGCGTAAGGGCCGTTCTGGGCGCCGATGTCCAGCGTGCGGCGGCCGGTCGCGTGCGACGCGATGAAACGATCGAGCGTGATCCGGGTGAGCTTGCCGGAAAGCGCGCGGCCGACCCACCTGAACAGCGGCATCGCCGTGTCAGGCGTTGGTCCCGACGATCGCGTAGTCCAGGAAGGTGAACAGCCGCGCGTTGAGCTTCCCGGCGTTGGCGTTGAACGTCTCGACGAGCGCGGGGGATCCCGCGTCGGCCGCGACAAGCGGCTGGAGCTTGTCGTGCTCCGCCACCGGGGACCGGTACTCGAGGCGCGCGGTGGTGAATCCGCTCGCCAGGACCAGGTACCGCAGCGTCTCGGGGTGAAGCGGCCAGACGTGGGTGATGTCGCGGATGAAGCTGTCGAAGAAGGCCACCCAGCACGCCGGGTTGAGCGTTTCGAGCACGATCGGCGCGCCGGGCCGCAGCTTGTGGTGCGCGAGCTCCAGGAAGCGCAGCAGGTATTCGGGCTGGAGGTGCTCGACGACCTGCGCCGCGAACAGTCCGCCCAGGGACGCGTCTGGGAGCTCTTTCAGGTGCGACACGACGTCCGCTTCAACGACGTCGAGCCCCCTGGCGCGACAGCCCTCGACCATCTCATGATTCAAGTCCAGCCCGCGCGCGCCAAGGCCCCGCGCTTTCAGCAGCTCGAGGAACTCCCCGCGTCCGCAGCCGACGTCCAGGATGTCTGACGCCTCGTCGAAGTACGGGAGGTAACTCTCCAGCCGCTCCCGGATCACCTCGCGGGAGCCCCGGAACTCGTTTTCGAACCCCACGTACTTATACGCATCAAGAGCCGGCGAGAACGCCCCACCAGTAAGCCCGACCTTCAGGTCGGGCGTGGCCGCACCTGCAATGGTGCCGGCCGCACCTGGAGCCGTGCCGGTCACACCTGCGGCCGTGCCGGCCGCCCCTGCGAGGATCCGTTCCAGCTCCCGCTTCATCGTCATCGTGGCCTGCTGCGAGACGCCGATGAGCGTCCGCAGCTCGCCGTGGGCGGCGGTGAGCGCCGCCACGCGGCCCTCGAACCGCTGTTCGCGCGCGACCATCGACTCCCACCGCTTCGCCAGCTCCTCCGCCATGCCGTTCAGCGCGGCGTTCACGACGAGCGCGTTGCCGCCCGACTCGCGATCTTTCGTGTCCACATACAGCGTGATCTGCTGCAGGTACACGACCAGGCGCGACTGGAACGTCAGGAGATCGGAGATCTGCCCGCGGAGCATTCCGATCACGCTGTCGATCGCGCGCTGCGCCTCCCGGTGGGCGGTGACGTTGCGATTGAGGTGATCGACGATCGCCGAATTGAACCTCGTCTGCTTCTGCAGCGGCGGTCCGACGATCCGCCACACGAACGCCGCGAGCCGCCCCTTGAGCCCGCCGCGGCCGGGAGGTGCGGCGCCGATGTCCCACGCGCCGTTGAGCGGCGTGATCTGGGGTTCGTCGTAAGGCGGGGGCGGGTGCGGAAAGTCCGGCAGCCGCATCAGCGCCTGGTCGAGCGCGGTGAACGCCTCGTTGTAGAGGCGGTCGCCTTCCTCGCGCTCCCGCTTCAGGCGCTGCAGCGTCCCGTCGAGGGACTCGTGTTCGGGGGGCATGAAATACAGGCGGTAGTTTATCCCGACTCGAAGGGGCTTCTGCGCGATCATGCCGCGGGCGCGTCTTCGCCGACGCGGGGGGGACTACGCGCGCGGCCCGATCACGCCTTCGAGGGGGCTGCTCGCCGACGCGTAGGATTTGCGCGGAATACGACCGGCGCGGAACGCGAGCCGGCCCGCCTCGACGCCGAGCTTCATCGCCCGCGCCATCAGCACCGGATCCTGCGCCAGGGCGACGGCGGTGTTCATCAGGACGGCGTCCGCGCCGAGCTCCATGGCGAAGGTCGCGTCCGACGCGGTGCCGACCCCCGCGTCCACGATCACCGGCACCTTCGATTGTTCCTTGATGATCCGGATGTTGTTCGGGTTCTGGATCCCGAGCCCCGACCCGATCGGCGCGCCGAGCGGCATCACCGCGGCGGCGCCGGCGTCTTCGAGCTTGCGGCACACGACCGGATCGTCGCTGGTGTAGGGCAGGACGACGAAGCCGTCCTTCACCAGCACGCGGGTCGCCTCGAGCAGCGCCTCGTTGTCGGGGAAGAGCGTCTTCTCGTCGCCGATGACCTCGAGCTTCACCCAGTGCGACAGCCCGACTTCCCGCCCCAGCCGCGCCGTCCTGATCGCCTCATCCGCCGTGTAGCAGGCGGCGGTGTTCGGGAGCAGGAAGTACCGCGTGGGGTCGATGTAGTCGAGGAGCGATTCCTTGCTGCGGTCGCTGATGTTCACGCGCCGCACGGCGACTGTCACCATGTCGGCGCCGGACGCCTCGTGCGCCGCCTGCATGATCTGATGGGTCGGATATTTGCCGGTGCCGATGATGAGCCGGGAGGTGAAGGTCCGTCCCGCGATGATGAAAGAATCCATGGGACCAGATTACCCAATTCCCGGGGAGCCTCCTCCTACGAAGTTGACGACCTCGATCTGATCCCCCTCGCCGATCGCGGTCGTGGCGTAGTGGTCGCGTTTGACCACCGCGAAATTGCGCTCGACCGCGACACTGCGGGGATCGATCTCCAGCCGCTCGAGGAGCTCCGTCACCGTCAGGGGGCCGGGCACCAGGAACGGGTCGCCGTTCAGCGTGATGGTCACCGGCCACCGCCCTCGTCGAGGCGTCGGCGCCCGAGCACCTCGATGCCGAAGGGTGCCATCAACGCGCGGAGCGTCCGGTCGCCCGTATCGCGCATGTGTGCGGGCAGGTCGACCACCGGGTCGGGCCGGCGCGCCGCGTCGCGCATCACGCGTTCGTAGTCCTCGACCATGATCTCGACCGAATGCCCGGCGGCCCACCAGGTCCGCGCCGCGCGGCCGAGCTCGCCGCGCAACGCGGCGTCGGTCGCGAGCCGCCGCATCGCCAGCCGCAGCGAGTGGTCCTCGTCGAGGATGTCGATGGCGACGCAGACTGGAAGTTGGAGGTTGGAGGTTTGAGGTTGGGGGGGGAGCGCGGAGCCGCGCTCCGTCGTTGCCCCAGCCTCCAGCCTCCAACCTCCAGCCTCCTGAACTTGCCACGTCCGCGGATCCAGCGAAGGCGCATCCGCCAGATGGACGAGGTCGGTGACGATCGTCGGCCGTCCCGCCGCGAGCGCCTGGAGCCACGGGCCCGAGGTCTCGCGCGCGGTGGGCCACCGCAGGTTGAGTGTCACGTCGCACGCGGCGATGTGGTCGGTCAGGTCTTCGTCGCGCTCGAGGTACCCGGTCAGCGTCGTGCGCTCGGCGAGCCCGTGCGCCGCGATGTCGGCGGCGATGTCGTAGTGGGCCGCGGGCGCGCCGCCGAACAGGAGCCGCGCGCCCGGCGCGTACGACAGGAGCGCGCGGAACGCGGCGAGGATCTGGGGAATCCGTTTCTCGGGCGTCAGGCCGCCGAAACAGCCAAACACGACGGCGTCTTCGGCGAGGCCGTGCGTGGCCCTCACCAGACGGCGGGCGGCGCGTTCCCGTTCGGGCGTGATCGCTGTACCGTGCCCGAGGCGAATGGCGGCCACGGGCGACGTGCCAGGCGCGAGCTGCGTCAGGAGCTCGGCGCGCGCCCCTTCGCCGTGGACGATGGTCAGCCGGGAGGCCTCGACGAGCGCGCGCACCATCGGCCAGTCGTAGTACAGCCGGCTGTCGAGCCCCGCGACGGCGAGTTCGGCCAGGTCGGGGGACACGTCCGGGTGGTTCCACGCAAACTCGGCGCGGTAGTCGGCCGCGCGCCGATCGCGCAGGAGGAAGGCGGCGCGGGCGTGGTGGAGGCGGGTGTCGTGCAGCACCACCAGGCCGGGGTAGGTCAGCGCGTAGGCCCACGCATAATCATGGTGCGAGGAATTGCCGAACTGGTAGACGGCCAGATCATAGGGGGCCCGCCGGCGGCGCCACACGAAGTCATGGGCGGCGCGCTCGGGATACAGATCGATGTCGTGGCCGCGCGTCCGGAGCGCCGCGACCAGCTCGGCACTGACGCCGGCGATGCCGGTGGGAACGGGCGGGAACGGGCTGAACCAGGCCAGTCGCATGACAAAACGATTGTGATAGCATTCCGTGGCTGGACGGTTGAGAAAAAATTCACAAGCGGCGGGCAGCCGTCAGACGCGTCGTTGAACGCACCATGCAACCCTGGCTTCCTATCCTTATCATGATCGGCCTCGGCGCCGGATTTGCCGCGTTCAATATCGGACTCGGCATGCTGGTCGCCCCCAGCCGGCCATCCCCTGAGAAGGACGCGCAGTACGAGTGCGGCATGCCGCCGGTCGGGGACGCCCGCGACCGCCACCCGGTCAAGTTCTACCTCGTGGCGATGATCTTCCTGCTGTTCGACATCGAAATCGCCTTCCTGTATCCCTGGGCGCTCGCCGTGCGCGAGCTGCGCTGGACGGGCTTCTTCCAGTTGATCGTGTTCTTCCTGATCCTGCTCGCGGGCTACATCTATGTGTGGCGCAAGGGGGTCTTCGACTGGGGCCACGAAACGGTGCGGGGTAAAGGCTGAACACGCTTCGTGACCTTTGTGATGTGATCGTGACAGTCTTGAAACGACAACGTTATGTCTGAAATCGAAATTCCCGTCCTCACGACGACCGTCACCAAGATGGTGCAGTGGGCGCGCCGCTCGTCCATCTGGCCCGTCACCTTCGGCCTCGCGTGCTGCGCGATCGAGATGATCGTGATGAGCACGTCGCGCTACGACATCGCGCGCTTCGGCGCGGAGGTCTTCCGCGGCTCGCCGCGGCAGTCGGACCTCATGATCGTGGCCGGCCGGCTGTCACGGAAGATGGCCCCCGTGCTGCGCCGCATCTACGACCAGATGCCGGAGCCGAAGTACGTCATCTCCATGGGCGCCTGCGCGTCGGTCGGCGGCGTGTTCGACAACTACGCCCTCGTCCAGGGGGTCGACCAGATCGTCCCGGTGGACGTGTACGTGCCGGGCTGCCCGCCGCGCCCGGAGTCGCTCATCTACGGGATCGTCCAGCTGCAGCGCAAGATCGACCAGCAGAAGCTGACCGAGCTCTCGAGCGAGTCGTCGCGCGTGCCGCGCATTTTTCAGGCGTAACGGAATGGAGCGAGCGGCGGCGCGCGAGCGCAATGGAGTGAGCCGGAGCGGGGCGGGGGGCCCCTCGGGTAAATAGTGCATAGCCAGCAGATCGTCGACGCGCTTCGCGGCGCCGCGCCGGAGGGGGCCATCGACGTCGCCGCCGCCGCCGACGGCATGCCCGCCATCTACGTCGCGCGCGAGCACGTCGCGGAGGTCTCGCTCGCCCTGCGGGACCGCCCCGAGCTCGGCTTTTCGTTCGCCCCCGACATCACCGCGGTCGATTACCTGCCGCGCGAGCCGCGCTTCGAGGTGATGTTCCATCTCGTCTCGCTCGGCATCGCGCCCTACGGCGGCGTCGCGAAGCGGCTGCGCGTGAAGGTGCGTGTGCCGGGCACCGACCCGTCGATGCCGACGCTGTCGGGCGTCAGGAAGTCGATGAACTGGGGGGAGCGCGAGGTCTACGACATGTTCGGGATCCGGTTCGACGGCCATCCCGACCTGCGGCGCATCCTCATGCCCGACGACTGGGAAGGGCATCCGGCGCGGAAGGACTACCCCGTCCAGATCAACATGAAGGCGAAGATGTACGAGCCGATGCAGCTCACGGCGCAGGAATTCGCCGCGAACCTGCAGGCCAGCCGGGATCGGGCCCGGAAGGACTAGCGAGTGACCAGCCAGGACGCCGCGCGGCTCGCGGACAAGGCCTTCGCCGCCACCATCGCCCTGCACGACCGGATGCGCACGACGCTCGGGGCCACGCTGCTCGCGTCGCAGGCGATGCTGGACGCGATCCTGGCGGGGCAGAAGCTGCTGGTCTTCGGCAACGGCGGAAGCGCGGCCGACGCGCAGCACATGTCGGCGGAGCTGGTCGGTCGGTTCCAGCGCGAGCGCGCCGCCATGGCGGCGATCGCGCTCACGACCGACACCAGCATCCTGACCGGCATCGCCAACGACTATTCGTTCAAGCAGGTGTTCGCGCGGCAGATCGAGGCGATCGGCCAGGCGGGGGATGTCGCGTTCGGGATTTCGACCAGCGGCGAATCCCCCAACGTGGTGACGGCCCTGCAGGCCGCCAAGGCGAAGGGGCTCAAGACGATCGCGCTGACCGGGCGGGACGGCGGCAGCGTCGGCCGCGCCGCCGACATCCACGTGAACGTGCCCGACCCGAGCACGGCGCGGGTGCAAGAGGTCCACCGAACGTTGATCCATGTCATGTGTGAAGTGATAGAAGAGGGACGGCTGTGAAATGTTGAATTCTGAATGCTGAATGCTGAATGCTGAATCGGACCGTTCAGCATTCAGCATTCAACGTTCAGCATTCACCATTTCTCCGTGATCACCATGCCCGAACTGCGAAGCGAGATCATGACCGTGAACATGGGGCCGCAGCACCCCAGTACGCACGGCGTCCTCAACATCATCGTGCAGCTCTCCGGCGAGACGATCGTCAAGGCGGACACGACCATCGGCTTCCTGCACACGGGGATCGAGAAGACCGCCGAGCAGAAGAAGTGGCAGCAGGTGATCCCGCTCGTCGAGCGCATGGACTACCTCGGCGCGCAGTCCAACTCGCTGGCCTTCTGCCTCTCGGTCGAGCGCCTCCTCGGCGTCGACGACCAGATGCCGGTACGCGTCAAGGACATCCGGATCCTGCTGGTCGAACTGCAGCGGATCGCGAGCCACCTGGTCAGCCTCGGCACCCACGCCCTCGAAGTCGGCGCCGTCTCGGTGCTCATGTATTGCCTCACCGACCGCGAGCACATCATGAACATCAACGAGATGATCGCCGGGTTCCGGATGTTCCCGAGCTACATCCGGATCGGCGGGCTCCGCGAAGATCTCCCGCCGGGGTTTCACCAGGCGGTCACCGCCTTCCTCGACATGTTCCCCGCGAGAGTGGATGAATACGAAGCCCTCCTCACCAAGAACGAGGTGTGGCTGAAGCGCACCAGGGGGGTCGGCATCATCTCGCAGGCGGATCACATCCAGTACGGGCTGGTGGGACCGATGGCGCGCGCCATCGGCGTGGCCTACGACGTGCGCAAGACGTTTCCCTATCTGGGCTACGAGACCTACGACTTCCAGATCCCGACGCAGGCCAATGGCGACGTCTACGACCGCTACCTGGTACGCGTGGCGGAGATGCGGGAGAGCGTCAAGATCGCCCGGCAGGCGCTCGCGCGCATCACCCCCCGCGGCGACTTCGACATCAAGGACTACCGCATCGTCCCGCCGCCGAAGGACAAGGTGTACTCGGAGATGGAAGCGCTGATCCAGCACTTCCTGATCTATTCGCAAGGCTTCACGGTGCCGGCCGGCGAGTCTTACGTCCCGGTCGAGGGGCCGCGCGGCGAGCACGGCGTCTACGTCGTGTCCGACGGATCGAACCGGCCGTACCGGGTCAAGATGCGGCCGGCGACGTTTTACGCGTGCCAGGCGCTGCCGCGCATGATCGAGGGGGGGATGATCGCCGACGTCATCGCCGTCATCGGGTCGACGGACGTCGTCATGGGAGACGTGGACCGGTGAGCTTCCATCCGATCATGCCCTACCGGGAGGGCTTCCAGAAGTCCGACCGGGTGCTGCTCCACGAGCGTCAGGGGGGCGAGGCGTTCACCTATACGCCGGAGCGCGCCGCGCAGCTCGAGAAGATCTGCGGCATGTATCCGCCCGAGCGCCGCAAGTCGGCCGTGCTCGCGGCGCTGTACCTGGTTCAGGAGCAGCAGGGCTACCTGACGGCGAGCGGGCTGCGCCACGTCGCGCAGTTCCTGCGCATCACCCCCGCGGAGGTCGAGGACGTCGCGACCTACTACGTGATGTTCTTCAGGGCGCCGGTGGGCCAGTACGTGCTGCAGGTCTGCCGCACGCTCTCGTGCGCGCTGGCCGGCGCCGAGCGCGTGGTCGAGGCGCTCAGCGAGAAGATCGGGATCACGGTGGGCGAGACCGATGCCTCGGGGATGTTCACGCTGATCGAGTTCGAATGCCTCGGCGCCTGCGACCGCGCGCCGGTGGTGATGGTCAACAACGAGCACTGGCACGAACGCGCGACGCCTGAGAGTTGCGGCAAGCTGGTGGACGATTTGAAAGCGCGGGGTATCTCCGCGCTTTCGGGATGTCATTTGAAGGTGGAACGCCAGTAAGCATGGACCCGATTCTCACGAAATACATCCGCGAGCCGAACAGCTATACCCTCGACTTCTTCCTGAAGCACGAGGGGTATCAGGGGCTGAAGAAGGCGCTCGCGATGGAGCCGACGGCGGTCATCGAGCTGGTCAAGGCCTCGGGGCTGCGCGGCCGCGGCGGCGCCGGGTTCCCGACCGGCATGAAGTGGCAGTTCGTGGACCAGAAGTCGCCGAACCCGAAATACATCTGCTGCAACGCCGACGAGAGCGAGCCCGGCACTTTCAAGGACCACGTGCTGATGGAGCGCAACCCGCACCTGATGTTCGAGGGCTGTCTGATCGGCTGCTGGGCGATCCGCGCGAAAGTCGCCTACATCTACATCCGCGGCGAGTTCTACCACATGCAGCGCATGATGGAGGCCGAGCTCGAGAAGGCTTACGCGCAGGGCTACCTGGGCAGGAACATCATGGGCAGCGGCTGGGATTGCGACATCGTGATCCACCGTGGCGCCGGCGCGTATGAAGCCGGCGAAGAGACCGCGCTCATCGAGTCCCTGGAAGGCAAGCGCGCCCAGCCGCGCATCAAGCCGCCGTTCCCGGCCGTCTCGGGGCTCTACAACTGCCCGACCGCGGTGAACAACGTCGAGACGCTCTGCAACCTGCCCGCGATCGTGCTGAACGGGGCGGAGTGGTTCGCCGGGCTCGGGCCCGAGAAAAACGGCGGGCCGAAGCTGTATTGCGTCAGCGGCCACGTGAAGCAGCCCGGCGTGTACGAGGCGTCGATGCACACGACGTTGAAAGAGCTGATCTTCGACCGCGCCGGCGGCATCCGCGACGGCCATCAATTGAAGGCGGTCATCCCCGGCGGGTCCTCCGTCCCGATTCTCCTGCCGGACCAGCTCGACATCCCGGCCAGCTTCGAGGCGGTGCAGAAGGCCGGGTCGATGCTCGGCTCCGCCGGCATCATCGTCATGGACGAGACCACGTGCATGGTCTGGGCGGCGATGAACCTGATGCACTTCTACGCGCACGAGTCCTGCGGCAAGTGCACCCCCTGCCGCGAAGGCGGGGACTGGCTGCACCGGATCCTCGCGAAGATCGAGCGCGGCGACGGGGAGATGCGGGACCTCGACCTCCTCACGAGCGTGTCGAACAACAACGCCGGCAAGACGCTGTGCGCCTTCGGCGACGCCGCGGCGACGCCGCCGCTCACGACCCTCAAGCACTTCCGCGCCGAGTACGAGGCGCACATCCGCGAAGGGCGCTGCACCGTCCCGTCCGACTGGCGGGCGCGCGGCGCGGCGATGGCGCACTAGCGATGCCCGACTTCATCACCCCGTCGCTCATCGCGCACCTGACGCTGATCTTCATCATCTTCAACGCGCTCGTGATGGCGTCGGCTTTCATGGTGTGGATGGAGCGCAAGGTCTGCGCCTACATCCAGGACCGCGAAGGGCCCAACCGCGTCGGCCCCGCCGGGCTGCTCCAGCCGTTTGCCGACGTCATCAAGCTGGTCTTCAAGGAGGATCTGCGGCCCAAGACGGCCGATGCGCTCATCTTCGCGATCGCGCCCATCATCGCCACCGCGACGGCGTTCGCGGCGTTCTCGGTCGTGCCCTTCGGCAGCGAGATCACGATGTTCGGGCTCCTCGACGAGCCGATCCGGCTCCAGGTCACCGACGTCAACGTCGCCGTCCTCGTGATCTTCGCGGTCACGTCGATGGGCATCTACGGGATCGTGCTGGCGGGGTGGAGCTCGAACAGCAAGTACTCGCTGCTCGGCGGCCTGCGCTCGTCCGCGCAGATGATCAGCTACGAGCTGTCGTACGGTCTGGCGCTGGCCGCGGTCGTGCTGCTCGCCGGCTCGCTGTCGCTGCGCGAGATCGTCGTCAACCAGTCCGGCTACTGGTGGTACGTCATCCCCAAGTGGTACATCTTCCTGCAGCCGCTCGGGTTCCTGATCTACATGACCGCGGGGGTCGCCGAGACCAACCGCGCGCCGTTCGACTTTCCGGAGGCCGAACAGGAGCTGGTCGCCGGGTACCACACGGAGTACAGCAGCATGAGCTTTGCGCTGTTCTTCATGGCGGAGTACATCAACATGGTGACCGTGTCGGCGGTCGCCGCCAGCCTGTATCTCGGCGGATGGCTCGGCCCGTTCCTGCCCGAGTGGCTCGGCTGGATCTGGTTCATGGTCAAGGTCCTCCTCATCCTGTTCTTCTACGTGTGGATGCGGTGGACGCTGCCGCGCCTGCGCTACGACCAGTTGATGGAGTTCGGCTGGAAGTGGCTGCTGCCGGCCGCGGTGCTGAATCTGATAGCGACAGCCGCGCTGGTGATCTGGTTAGGATGACCAGCAGGCCCGCCCTTCACCAGTTGGCCCGACCTTCAGGTCGGGCGTGGTGGAGTGAGCGCGTTGCTGATTCGAAGACGCCGGACCTTCAGGTCGGGCGTGGTGGAGTGAGCGCGTTGCTGATTCGAAGACGCCGGACCTCGAGGTCGGGCGTGGTGGAGTAGGCGCGGTGCTGATTCGAAGACGCCGGACCTCGAGGTCCGGCTAACTGGTGGATATGGATCTGATCGCTTTTTACATCTTCGCGGGCATCGCGGTCGTCGCGTCGCTGGGCGTCGTCGCGCAGCGCAACCCGATGCACAGCGTCCTGATGCTGATCGTGTCGTTCGGCGGCCTGGCGGGCCTGTACATCCAGCTCGACGCGCCCTTCACCGCGGTCACGCAGATCATCATCTACGCCGGCGCGATCATGGTCCTCTTCCTGTTCGTCGTCATGCTGCTCAACGCCCACACCGAGGACGAGTCGGTCCCCGCCGCGCTCGGCCCGCATGCGATGAAGCTCGGCGCGCTCCTGTCGGTGGTGCTGTGCGTCGAGGTGGTGGTGGCGCTCATGAGGATTCCCCTCACCTCGTTCAGCACGGATCCGGCCGCCTCG
>JANOJK010000673.1:0-4642 GCA_031408165.1 Acidobacteriota bacterium
GCGCTCAAGGACAACCCCGACATCGTGCAGCGTTATTTCGGCCAGCTGGCGGACTTTACGAGCCGCAGCTTCACGGCGCTGAACACCGCCTTCGTGCAGGACGGCGCGTTCGTCCACGTGCCCGACGGGGTCGTGTTCGAGGAGCCGATCCACATCGTGTTCGTGACGGGCGCGGATGGCTCCCGGGTGATGGCGCACCCCCGCACCCTGATCGTCGCGGGCGCGGGCTCGCAGGCCCGCATCATCGAGAGCTACATCGGCGCCGCGGGCGAGTCCTATTTCACCAACGCGGTGTCCGAGGTGTTCGTCGGCGAGAACGCCGGCGTCGACCATTACAAGGTCCAGCAGGAATCGCTGGATGCGTTCCACATCGCCAGCCTCCACGTGCACACCTCGCGCAGTTCGCGTTTCTCGTCGCACTCCTTCACGCTCGGCGGCAAGTTCGTGCGCAACGACGCCACCGCCCTCCTCGACGGCGAGGGAGGGGACTGCACGCTGAACGGGCTCTATCTCGCCGACCGCGACCGGCTGGTCGACAACCACACGACGATCGATCACGCCAAGCCGCACAACGGCAGCCACGAGGTCTACAAGGGGATCCTGGGCGGCACCTCGCGCGCCGTGTTCAACGGCAAGATCATCGTCCGGCAGGACGCGCAGAAGACCGACGCCAAGCAGACCAACCGGGCGCTGCTCCTCACCGACGGCGCGACGATCAACACCAAGCCGCAGCTCGAGATCTTCGCCGACGACGTGAAGTGCACGCACGGCGCGGCGATCGGCCAGCTGGACGACGAGGCGATCTTCTACCTCCGCGCCCGCGGCCTCCCGTATGCGGAGGCGCGCGACATGCTGATCCACGCGTTCGCCGCCCAGGTGCTCGACGGCGTCCAGGTGGAGCCGCTGCGCGTGGCGCTCGAAATCACGCTGTTCGAGCAGCTGGCGAAAGACCTCGCGGAAGTCGACGGGGCGAAAAAATGACCCCCGAGATCGCTGCGGCGGTCTTCGACGTGCGGCGCGTGCGCGCGGATTTCCCGCTCCTCGCCCGCACGGTCAACGGCCGGCCGCTTGCGTATCTCGACAACGCGGCGACGACGCAGAAGCCCAGAGCCGTGCTCGACGCGATCGTGTCGTATTACACGGACATCAACGCCAACGTGCACCGCGGCGTGCACGAGCTGAGCGCCCGGGCCACCGACGCCTACGAGGGGGCGCGCGAGCGCGTCCGCGCCTATTTCCACGCGGCTTCGACGCGCGAGATCATCTTCACGCGCAACGCCACCGAGGGAATCAACCTCGTCGCCTTCACCTTTGCGAAATCCCGCCTCACGCCGGGCGACGAGGTGCTGATTTCCGCCATGGAGCACCACTCCAACATCGTCCCCTGGCAGCTCGCCTGCGAGGCCGCCGGGGCGAAGCTGACGGTGGCGCCGATTGACGACCGCGGCGAGCTCATCATGGAGGAGTTCGACCGGCTGCTCACACCGCGGACGAAGATGGCCGCGGTGACCCACATGTCCAACGCCCTCGGGACCGTGACCCCCGCGCGCGAGATCGTCCGCCTCGCGCACGCGAAAGGCGTCCCGGTCCTGATCGACGCCTCGCAGGCTGCGTACCACATGCGGGTGGACGTTCAGGCGCTCGACTGCGACTTCCTCGTCGCCACGGGCCACAAGCTGTACGGGCCCACGGGCATCGGCGTGCTCTACGGCAAGGAAGCGCTGCTCGCGGCGATGCCGCCGTTCATGGGCGGCGGCGACATGATCAGTTCCGTCACGTTCGAGCGGAGCACCTGGAACGTCCTGCCCTACAAGTTCGAGGCGGGGACGCCCGACATCGCGGGCGCGATCGGGCTGCACGCGGCGCTGGACTACATCGACGCCATCGGCCTGGACGCGATCGCCGCGCACGAGCGGGACCTGATGGAGCACGGCACGCGGATGCTGCAGGCGATTGACGGCGTGCGTCTCATCGGCACGGCGCGGCACAAGGCCAGCATCCTGTCGTTCGTGATGGACGACGTGCACCCGCACGACATCGGCACGATCGTCGATCGCGAGGGCATCGCGATCCGCACCGGCCATCACTGCGCGCAGCCGGTGATGGAGCGGTTCAACGTGCCGGCGACCGCCCGCGCCTCGCTCGCGATGTACAACACCCGGGAGGAGCTCGACACGCTCGGCCGGGCCCTCGTGAAGGTCCCCCAGGTCTTTGCCTGATGTCGGACCTGAAAGACCTGTACCAGGAGGTCATCCTCGACCACAACCGGCGGCCGAGGAACTTCCACGCGCTCGAGGGCGCGAGCCATATGGCCGATGGCCACAACCCGTTGTGCGGCGATCGGCTGCGGCTCTATCTGAAGGTCGAGGACGGCGTCGTCAGCGACGTTGCGTTCGAAGGCGCGGGGTGCGCGATCTCGAAGGCGTCGGCGTCGATGATGACCGACGCCATCAAGGGGCGCACGGTGGCGGAGGTCGACGCCCTGTTCCAGCGGTTTCACCGGATGGTCACGACGCCGCCCGATTGCCCGGTCGAGGACATGGGCAAGCTGTCGTCGCTGGCGGGTGTGCGCGAGTTTCCCGTGCGCGTGAAGTGCGCCAGTCTCGCGTGGCACACATTGAAAGCGGCCATGGCGCAGACGCCGAAGGTGTCGACGGAATGAACAGGCTAACTATGATCCCCGACGAACTACCGCCCACGCCCGACGCCGGCCACGAGACCGACGCCCTCGTCGCGGATCCCGTGAAGACCGACGCGCTGCGGCCGGCCCTCCAGGCTGCGCTGAAGACGGTGTTCGACCCGGAGATCCCCGTCGACATCTGGGAGCTGGGGTTGATCTACGACGTCTTCGTCACGGCGGAGGGGACGGCCGCGATCCGAATGACGCTGACCGCGCCGGCGTGTCCCGCGGCGCAGATCCTGCCCGGGCAGGTGCGCGACGCGGCAAAGGGTGTCGAAGGCATTGCCGACGCGAAGGTGGACGTGGTGTGGGAGCCCGGGTGGACGAAGGATCGGATGTCGGACGTCGCGAAACTCCAGCTGGGCATGTGGTAGAGAGCCGGGGTCCGGGGCAGCGCCACGGTGAATTATGCTGAGACTCTCCAAGAAATCCGACTACGCGCTGATGGCGATGAAACACCTCGCCATCAGGAGCGACTCCGCGGGCTCGTCGACGAGCGCGCGCGAGATCGCCGAACAGTACGACATCCCGATCGAGCTGATGGCCAAGGTCCTTCAGCGGCTCGTGCGGCGCGGATTGCTCACGTCCCACCAGGGCACGCGCGGCGGCTACAGACTGTCGAAGCCGACGGCGGCGATCTCCGTCGCCGACATCATCCAGGCGATCGACGGCCCCCTCACGGTGACCGCCTGCTCGACCGAGGACGAGCACTGCGAGCAGTTCACGAAGTGCAACGTCCGGGATCCGCTCTGGCGCATCAAGGATCGCATCCTGTCGGCGCTCGCCACCTGCTCGCTCGCGGAGATTTCGACCGACGAGCCGTATACCGAGCCGGCGGTCATGCCCATGTCCCTGTTGCGCGGCGCCAATCGGTGACTTTCGCAGGAGGACAGGAGTTCAGGAGAAACACTCCTGGAAACAGCAAGATGTCTCCTGACCTCCTGATCTCCTGTTCAAGATCGCAGTGAAACCCGTTTACCTCGACTACCACGCCACCACGCCCGTCGATCCGCGGGTGCTCGAGGCGATGTTGCCGTTCTTCATCGAGCGGTTCGGCAACCCGCATAGCAAGCAGCACGCGTTTGGATGGGACGCCAAGAGCGCCACCGACCTCGCGCGGGCGCAGGTGGCCGTCCTCATCAACGCGACCGCCGGCGAGATCACGTTCACGGGGGGCGCCACCGAGTCCAGCAACCTGGCGCTCAAGGGTGCGGTCGAGGTGAGGCGCCCGGCCGGCAACCACGTCGTGACGGTTGCAACCGAGCACAAGTCGGTACTCGATGTCTGCCTGCAGTTGCGCACGCAGGGGCTGGACGTCAGCGTGCTGGGCGTCGATGCCGCGGGGCTCGTCGATCTCGACGCGTTGCGCGCGGTGATGACGCCGCGCACGATTCTCGTCAGCGTCATGGCCGCGAACAACGAAATCGGCACCATCCAGCCGCTCGCGGAGATCGGCGCGATCGCCCATGAGCACGGGGCGCTCCTGCACACCGACGCCGCCCAGGCGGTCGGAAAGACACCGATCGACGTCCGCGCGATGAACATCGATCTCCTGTCGATGACGGCGCACAAGTTCTACGGACCCAAGGGGTGCGGCGCCCTCTTCGTGCGGCGCATGAAGCCCCGGCTGCAGCTCGCCGCGCAGGTCGCGGGAGGGGGGCAGGAAGGGGGCCTGCGGTCCGGCACGCTCAACGTGCCGGGGATCGTGGGCCTCGGCCGCGCCGCCGAGATCTGCCGGCTCGAGATGGCCGAGGAAGGGGGCCGGCTGGGCGCTCTCCGCGATCGGCTCCTCGACGGGCTCAGAGGCCGGCTCCAGGACGTCCGTGTCAACGGCTCGCTCGAACGGCGCCTCCCTCACAACCTGCACGTGACCTTCGACGGCGTGGAGGGGGAAGCGTTGCTGATGGCGCTCGGCGACCTCGCCGTCTCCACCGGCTCCGCCTGTGCGTCCGGCAGCCAGGC
>JANOJK010000911.1:0-8405 GCA_031408165.1 Acidobacteriota bacterium
GTTTAGATCCCATCCCGACCCGTCCGAATGGGACAACTATGTCGACTACGAGTCGACGAGCTGGCCGAAGAAGGACCGGCGCCACTACTGGATCATTCCCTCCATCTGCTTCAACTGCGAGTCGGCGTGCGGCATCCTCGCCTACGTCGACAAGGAGACGATGGACGTGCGGAAGATCGAGGGCAACCCGGTGCACCCGGGGAGCCGCGGCCGCACCTGCGCGAAAGGCGTCGTCACTCCGAACCAGCTCGAGGACCCCGATCGCATCCTTTATCCACTGCGCCGCACCGGCGCGCGCGGCGAGGGCAAGTGGGAGCGCGTCACGTGGGACGAGGCGCTCACCGACATCGGCGCCCGCATCCGCAAGGCGATGCAGGAGGGACGGCGCGACGAGCTGATGTACCACGTCGGCCGGGCGGGCGAAGACGGCTATGCGAGCCGCGTGATCCAGGCATGGGGGCTCGACGGCCACAACAGCCACACCAACGTCTGCTCGTCGTCGGCGCGCCTGGGGCACTTTCTCTGGACGGGCGCGGACCGGCCGTCGCCGGACTACGCCAACGCGCGGACGATCCTGCTGCTCTCGTCGCACCTCGAGACGGGCCACTACTTCAACCCGCACGCGCAGCGGATCATGGAAGCGCAGTCGGACGGCGCCACCCTGATCACGATCGATCCGCGGCTCTCGAACACCGCCGCGAAGGCCAACCTCTGGCTGCCGGCGTATTCGGGCACGGAAGGGGCGCTGCTGCTCGCGATGGTCCGGATCCTGCTGGAAGAGGAGCTCTACGACAAGGCGTTCGTCCGCAACTGGGTGAACTGGCGCGATTACCTGAAGGCGAGCCACCCGGACCTGCCCGAGACCTTCGACAGCTTCATCGCGACGCTGAAGGCGGAGTACGCACGGTTCACGCCGGAGTATGCGGCGTCGGAAACCGGTGTGGCGGCGGAGCGGATCGTCGAGGCGGCGCACGCCGTCGGCAGGGCGGGCCACCGGTTCGCGACGCATAGCTGGCGCGCCGCGGCGGCCGGCAACCTGTGGGGCTGGCAGATCACGCGTTGCCTCTACCTGCTCGTCGTCCTGACCGGCAGCATCGGGACCGTGGGCGGCGTGAACCTTCACGTCACCAACAAGTTCGTCCCGAAGCATCCGAGTCCGCCGCCTCCGCCCGAATACTGGAACGAGCTGCTGTTCCCGCGCGAGTTTCCGCTCGCGTTCCACGAGATGAGTTTCCTGCTGCCACATTTCCTCAAGGAAGAGCGCGGCAAGCTCGACGTGTACTTCACGCGCGTCTACAACCCGGTGTGGACCAATCCCGACGGGTTCTCGTGGATGGAGGTCCTGCAGGACGCGGAGAAGATCGGTATGCACGTGTCGCTCTCCCCCACGTGGAGCGAGACGGCCTGGTTCGCCGACTACATCCTGCCGATGGGGCTCGGCACCGAGCGGCACGACACGATGAGCCAGGAGACGCACGCCGGGCAGTGGCTCGGATTCCGGCAGCCGGTGCTGAGGGTCGCGCGCGAGAAGCGCGGCGAGACGTTCGAGGCGACGCACCAGTCCAACCCCGGCGAGGTGTGGGAGGAATCGGAGTTCTGGGTGGCGCTCAGCTGGAAGATCGATCCGGACGGCGCGCTCGGGATCCGCAAGTTCTTCGAAAGCCCGTACCGGCCCGGCGAGATGGTCACGATGGACGAGTACTACGGGTGGATGTTCGAGCACTCCGTGCCGGGGCTTCCCGAGAAGGCCGCGGCGGAGAACCTCACGCCGCTGCAGTACATGCGGAAGTACGGCGTGTTCCAGGTGTCGGACAAGAGCTACAGCCGCGCGCACGAGCGGCCGCTGACGGAAGCGGAGCTCACGGGCGGCGTGTTCACGCAGGATGGGACGACGCTGGAACGAAACGGCGTGTGCGCGGGCGTCAGCGTGGACGGCGTCCCGTGCGCGGGCTTCAACACGCCGTCCCGGCGGCTCGAGTTCTACTCACCGACGCTTGCCGCCTGGGGCTGGCCCGAACACGCGGTGCCGCGGTACGTTCCGGGGCACGTGCACTGGCGCGACCTGAAACGCGAGGAGGGGGAGTTCGACCTGCTGCCGAATTTCCGCCTGCCGACGCTCATCCACACGCGCTCCGCCGTGAAGTGGCTGTACGAGATCTCGCATGCGAACCCGCTCTGGATCGCGACGGCCGATGCGCGCCAGCACGGCGTCAAGACCGGCGATCTCGTCAAGCTGCGCACGAGGATCGGCTACTTCGTCACGCGCGCGTGGGTCACGGAAGGCATCCGCCCGGGCGTCCTGGGCATGTCGCATCACCTCGGCCGCTGGCGGCTGAACGAGGACACGGGTGGCGCGCGCAACGCGACCGCGCTGGTGTCGATCTCGCGCGAGGGCGGCCGCTACACAATGCGGCAGCAGCACGGCGCCCGCCCCTTCGCCAGCAACGATCCCGACAGCCAGCGGATCTGGTGGAGCGAAGTCGGCGTCCACCAGAACCTGACCTTCCCGGTACAGCCCGACCCGGTGAGCGGGATGCACTGCTGGCACCAGCGCGTGCGCCTGGAACCGGCCGGCCCCGAGGACCGGTACGGAGACATCGAGGTTGACACGGACAAGGCGCACGAGGCGTATAAAGAGTGGATGGAACGCACCCGCCCGGCGCCCGGTCCCGACGGCTCGCGGCGGCCGTACTGGTTCGACCGCCCGCTGCGCCCGGTGGCGGCGGCGTACAAGGTTCCATCCGCGAAGGCATGAAGAACCCGGACCACCGCGCGTCCCTCTGGGTCATCTGGGGCCTGATCGGCGTCTTCGCCGTCCTCGAAGCGGCCGTCTGGACGACCTCGCAGGGGATCCCCCGGCGTCCGATGGTCCTCGTCCAGGTGGGCACCGCGTGGGTCGTGATGATGATCCTCGCCTGGCTGGCGACGCGGCGCCTGCAGTCGCAGGCGCAGCGGATCCGCGGCTTCGAACACAGCCACCAGGAGACGCTCGGAGAAATCGAACAGCTCCAGACGCAGAACGCGATCCTCGAGATCCTCGCGCGCTCCGTGGACCCGACCCTCGCCTTCCAGGCGCTCGCCACGAGAATCGCGCGCCTCGCGCCGTGCGACCGGGTCGGACTGGCCCTCCTCTCCGAGAATGGCCTGGAGTTCCAGACCTACACCGCGCGGGTGCAGGACGCGGAGCGCCGCGTCCGGCCGCGCCCCGAGGTCGTGTTCAAAGTCGACCAGACGGTCCTCGGCAGCGTGGTCCGCTCGCGCGAGGCGCTGATCATCAACGACGTCTCGCTGGCGGCGGCCGATTTCCTGGACGCGAACATCCTCCACTCGTCCGGGTTCGGCTCGGCGCTGATCGTGCCGCTCCTCTCCAAGGGCCGGGTCGTGGGCACGCTCAACCTCGTCCAGCGCGCAAAAAACGGCTACGGCCCCGAGCACGTGAACACCATCCAGCCGATCGCCGAGATCTTCGCCGTCGCCGTCATCGCACAGCAGCTGCAGGTGGCGCTCGGCAAGTACCGGTCGATGGAAGCGATGTCGGAGATGACGCTGTCGATCGCCGCCGAGATCAACAGCGCCCTGCAGACGATCATCGGACACTGCGACCTGCTCGAGCGCGGCTATAAGGATCCGAACCTCCAGCGGGACCTCGTGACGGTCGTGCGGCAGGCGCAGCGGATCGAGGGGCTGCTCGGGAAGATGCGCACGGCGGCGCACGAGCGGATGCGGGAAGTCGAAGCGGCCGTGACCGGGACCGGCATCCCCTCGAGCCCCGAGGAGTTCGACGAGACCGCCAGCGGGCAGCACTGAGAACGACGGCTCTTCACGAGCACGGGCCCCGGGCATACGCAAAAACACTAAGGCACTAAGGCACTAAGGAAATACAGGTCTGCTCTTCGTGCCTTCGTGCCTTGTGCCTTCGCGTCTTTGTGTTGAGCGTCCCTCGTGGCGGTGAGGTCAGCCCGTTTTCAGCAGCCACGCCAGCAGCAGCACGCCGAACACCGTGACGGTCGTCGCGACGAAGAACCAATCTCGCATGCGCACGTACACCACGAGCGAGGCGACCACGCGCGCGAGGGGGGTCAGCATCAGGATGATGAGCCCGACGGTCAGGATCGTGTTGGCCGCCGCGGGATTGATGCCGGCCATCCACAGCACCAGGCCGATCGCGAGGCACGCGGCCGCGGACATCACCCCCGCGAAGAGCAGGCGCCCGAGCTGCCGTTCGAGCCGGCCGAACAGATCGTCGGTCATCCCAGCGCCCGCCTGAAGTAGAGGAGGGACACGGCGGCGAGGATGAGCGCCATCAGCAGCTTCAGCCACTTCACGCGTGCGCGCGCCCCGGCCAGGAGCCCCACGTGCGATCCAAGGAGGACGCCGAGGACGGCGGCCGCGGCCACCGGCGGGTTGATCTCACCGCGCGCAAAGTATTGCGGCGCGGACGCCGCCGCGGTGACGCCGATCATGAGCGCGCTCGTCGCCGCGGCGGCGCGCATCGGGACGCCGCACCACGCGTTGAGGATCGGCACCTTCAGGATGCCCCCCCCGATGCCCAGCGTGCCCGACACGGCGCCGGCGAGGAGCGACGCGAACATCGCCACCGGCAGGCGCTTGACGCGGTAGACAATCTCGCGGCCGGTGTCCTCGTCGTAGAACCGGCCGCCGAGCGGCCCGGGATCCACGCTCGGCTCGAGGACGTTACGCTTGTCGAGGCGCACCACCATCAGGATCGCGATCGCCGCCGTCACGATCGCGAACAGCAGGCTCAGCGTATGTTTCGACAGCCGTTCGACGGTGATGCCGGCGCCGAGGCCGCCGATGGCGGAGGCAACTTCGAGCAGCATGCCGAGCCGCAGGTTGATGAGATTCTTCCCGGCCGTACCGGCCGACACGGCGCTCGACGTCGCGATGACCGTCATCAGCCCGGTCGCCGCCGCGACCCTGAAGTGGAGGCCCAGCCCGGCGTCCAGCAGCGGGACGAGGAAGACGCCGCCGCCAATCCCGAGCAGCGAGCCGAGGCCCCCGGCGACGGCGCCCGCGGCGATGACGGCGGCGATGACGGCCGGGTGTATCATTTCGGCGGGATACGAATTCTATCGTATGTTTCAACGGGGCATCTTCCAACGGTTCTTTGACGAAGGGCTCGCGCAGGCGTCGTTTCTCGTCGGGTGCGATCGCACGAAGCAGGCGGTCGTGATCGATCCGAGGCGCGACGCGTCGGTGCATGCAGGCGCGGCGCAGCAGCACGGCGCGACCATCGTCGCCGCCATCGAAACGCACGTGCACGCCGACTTCGTGTCGGGCGCGCGCGAGCTGGCGCAATCGGGCGCGCGGGTGTACACCGGACCCGGCGCGGATCTCGAGTACGCGCATCAGGAGGTCCACGACGGTGAAACGCTCCGGCTGGGCGACCTCACCCTGACCTTCCTGCACACGCCGGGTCACACGCCGGAGCACGTCGCCATCCTCGCGGAAGCGCCCGGGCAACCGACACGCCTCTTCACGGGCGACCTGCTGTTTGTCGGCGCCGTCGGACGCCCGGATCTCCTCGGCGAGGCGCAGACACGCCGGCTGGCGCACCAGCTGTTCGATTCGCTGCAGCGGATCGTGGCGCTCGACGGCGGGATCGAAGTGCATCCGGGCCACGGCGCCGGGTCGCTGTGCGGCGCCGGCATCGGCAAGGAGCCCTCCTCCACCATCGCGCGCGAGCGCGGGCAGAACGCACTGCTGCAGTACAAGGATCGCGACGCATTCGTGACCGCGGTGCTGGCCGACATTCCCGGCACGCCGCCGTACTTCGCCCGGATGAAGGTGGTGAACAAGGCGGGACCTGGCCTGCTCGAGGACCGGCGCCGGCTCCCGGCCATCAGGCCTGCCGCTGCGGCGGCGCTCGCGGCCGACGGCGCGTTGATCCTGGATCTCCGAGGCGGCGATGCATTTGCCGCAGGGCATCCCTACGGCGCCTTGAACCTCGAGTTCGGGCCGAAGGTCGGGTACTGGGCCGGCTGGGTGGTGCCGCCGGACGTCCCGCTGCTCCTCCTGGCGGACGAGCCCGCGCACGCGCAGGAGGCCGCCGTCCAACTCCTCCGGGTGGGCCTCGACCGCATCGAAGGCACCGTCGCCGGCTTCGACGGATGGATGGGCGCCGGGCTGCCGGTGGCGCAGATCGAGCAGATGTCCGTGGCCGCGCTGCGCGCCGCCCTGGACCGGCGCGAGCCGATACGGGTTGTCGACGTGCGCACGCCGGGCGAGTTTCGCACCGGCCACATCAAGGGGTCCCTCAACGTTCCCGTCGGGGAGATTCCCGAGCGCGCGGGGGAGCTTGCGGGCAACGACCCGATTGCCACGATCTGCGAAGGGGGCTATCGCTCGAGCCTCGCCGCCAGCCTGCTGGCGCACGAAGGGCTCGCGCGCGTGAGCAACGTGACCGGCGGCATGACCGCCTACCGGGCGCTGGAGACCACATGACGAACCAGTTGAGCGACACCGTCCGCGATCGGCTCGACGCCGTGATCCACGGACAACCGGAGGCCCGCGTCCCGGAGCTCGTCAAAGCCGTCCTCATCGACTCGATGAAGTGCGGTTCACTCGAGGTGCCGCCGAAGTTCCGTCAACCGATTGAGGGGACCTACGCGCGCCGCCTGCTCCATCGCGATCCGTCGGGCCTCTACACGATGGTCGTCATGACCTGGGGACCCGGGCAGAAGACCGCGCTGCACGATCATGCCGGCATCTGGTGCGTCGAGTGCGTGGTCGACGGGAGCATGGATGTCGCGCAGTACGACCTCCTGTCGGAAACCGGCGGGGCCTTCCGCTTCGAGCAGCGCAACCACATCGTCGCCGGGCGCGGCTCCGCAGGCTGCCTCATCCCGCCCTTCGAGTACCACACCCTGGGAAACGCCGCCCAGACGCCGTCAGTCACGCTGCACGTCTACGGCGGCGACATGGATCACTGCCACGTCTTCGAGCCGTCAGGCGACGGATCGTATCGACGGGTGCGCAAGGAGCTGGCGTTTCACGAGTAAACAGTTCTGCCTTCCGCCTTGGCTCGGGTTAGCGCCGATTTGCGCCGAATCGCCGAACCGCCTCACGGGGCATCACAAAGGTCACGAAGGCCACAAAGATCAAAGATCAAATTGATCTGTCTTGGTGATCTTCGTGATCGTTGTGATCTTCGTGGTGGGTGTACGTCGTTCTGACCTTACGGGTCAGCCGGGCGCCTGCTTCCCTTGTGCGTGCAGCTTCAGCACCGAATACAGCGTGGACATGATCGGCGTCGGCACCCCGAGGGCGGCGCCGCGGCGGACCACCGTCCCCTGGAGCGCCTCGACCTCGATCCGCTTTCCCGCCTGCAGATCGATCAGCAGCGACGAGCGCATCGTGCCGGGAATCGCGTCGATGTAGGGGACGATGCGGTCGACCACGTCGGCGGCGACGGGGACCCCCTCGGCGCGGGCGACGGCTTCGATCTCGCGGCAGCCGGCCAGGAACTGCGCCCTGGTGAACGGGTCGCCCCAGACGGGGCCGATCGGCAGGCCCGCCGCGCCGGTAAACCCGGCGAGCGACGCCAGGAAAACGAACTTTTCCCAGATAGGTACCCGGCCGTCGTCCACGGGGTACGACTCGATGTCGGCGCCGGAGAAGGCCTCGTGGATCCTCTGCACGCGGTCGCTCAGCCGGGGTAACCGCCCGAAGGCCTCTCCGAAGACGATGCGGCGGTGCGGGCCGGTCTGCACGATGAGGCCGGGAGACTCGAGCGCCGTCGCGATGTAGGTCGTGCCGCCCAGCGTTTGTGCTTCCCCCGCGGCCGCCGCAACTTCACCTGGACTGTCGACGCCGTTCTGCACCGTGAGCACGACGGTCGATTCCCCCATCAGGGGCGCGAGGAGCGGGAGCGCCGTGGGATTGTCGTAGGTCTTGACGGCGAACAGCACGAGATCGACCGGACCGACCTTTGCGGTGTCCTCCTCCGCGCGGGCGAGCGCGACGAAATCGCCGAGCGCTGGGCTCCTGATCTGGAGGCCGCGCTCGCGAATGGCCGCCAGGTGGGCGCCGCGCGCGATGAACGTGACGTCGTGACCGGCGCGCGCGAGCCGCGCGCCGTAGTACCCGCCCACGGCTCCCGATCCGAGAATCGCTATTTTCATTTTTTTCCGGGGGGCTTCGCCCCGCCGGACCCCCCTACACGCTCGCTCGTGGGGACCCCGACGCCCCACGCCCCTCGCGTGGCTCACTTCGCTCTCGCTCGTTCGCGTCAGCCTCTTTCTCTTTCCGGGGGGCTTCTTTTTCCCGGGGGGCTTTCGCCCCGCCGGACCCCCCTAGACGCTCACTTGTGGGGGCCCTCGTCAGGTGGGTTCCGGGTCTGAACATCCATGGCGGAGGCGGGCACCGGCCGGAACTTTAGCACG
>JANOJK010000929.1:0-6433 GCA_031408165.1 Acidobacteriota bacterium
CGGACCCTTTTCAAGACACCGTTTGTGACGATCATCGCCATCGTGTCGCTGGCGCTCGGGATCGGAGCCAATGCGGCGATCTTCTCCTGCTTCAACCAGATGCTGCTTCAGTCGCTGGCCGTACCGCGGCCCGCCGATCTCGTGAACCTCGCCGCTCCGGGCCCCAAGCCCGGCTCGCAGAGCTGTAACCAGGCGGGGGATTGCGACGCCGTCTTCAGCTACGCGATGTTCCGCGATCTGCAGAAGGTCCAGACCGTCTTCACCGGGATCGCGGCGCACCGGCTCTTCGGCGCCAACCTCGCCTACCAGGGGCAGACGATGAACGGCGAGGGCCTGCTGGTGTCGGGAAACTATTTCCAGGTGCTCCAGGTGCCGCCGGCTCTGGGCCGCCTGTTCGACGCCAACGATGATCGCCTCGTTGGCGAAGCCCGGGTGGTCGTCCTCAGCCACGCCTACTGGACGTCGCGGTTCGCCGCGGATCCGGGCGTGCTGAACCAGGGGCTCATCGTCAACGGCCAGACGCTGACGATCGTCGGCGTGGCGCCGGGCGGCTTCGACGGAACGACGCTCGGCGCGAAGCCGCAGGTGTTCGTGCCGATCACCCTCCGCGGCACGATGAGTCCCGGATTCAACCGCTGGGACAATCGCCAGACGTACTGGGCGTACCTTTTCGCGCGCCTGCGGCCGGGGGTCACCATCGACAGCGCGCGGGAGGCGCTGAACGCGCAGTACCACGGCATCGTGACCGAGGTCGAGGCCCCGCTGCAGAAAGGCATGAGTGACCAGACGCTCGGGCGGTTCCGCGCGAAGCCGATCGTGGTCGAGCCCGGGGGCCTCGGGCAGAGCTCGACGCGCAGGGTGGCGAAGGCGCCGCTCCTCATCCTCCTCAGCGTGACCGGCTTCGTGCTGCTCATCGCCTGCGCGAACATCGCGAACCTGCTGCTCGCGCGGTCCGCCGCGCGCGCGAGCGAGATGGCGGTGCGGTTGTCGCTCGGCGCCGGCCGGGCGCGCCTGATCGGTCAGCTGCTGCTCGAGTCCCTGCTGCTTGCGACCTTCGGCGGCCTCGCCGGCCTGCTGGTGGCGCACTGGACGCTGCGACTCATCCTGCGGCTGATGCCCGCCGAGGCGGCGCGGACCATGGAGTTCTCTATCAGTACGCCCGCCATGATCTTTGCCGGCGCGCTGACGCTTGGCACGGGGCTGCTGTTCGGCCTCTTCCCCGCGCTCCACAGCACCCGCCCGGACCTCGTGTCCACGCTCAAGAACCAGGCGGGTCAGCCCTCGGGCGCCCGCGGCGCGGCCCGGTTCCGCCTCGGCCTCGCCACCACGCAGATCGCGCTCTCGATGATGCTGCTGGCGGCGTCCGGGTTCTTCGTCAAAAGCCTGCTGAATGTCAGCCGCGTGAATCTCGGCATCAAGATCGACAACGTGATCACGTTCGGCCTGTCGCCGGAGTTGAGCGGCTACACGCCGGAGAGGACCCGCCTTTTCTTCGAGCGCCTCGAGGAGGAGCTGCGCGCGACGCCCGGCGTGACAGGCGTCACCATCGCGCTCGTACAGCTCCTCGCGGGAAACAACTGGGGCAACGACGTGAACGTGCAGGGATTCCAGTCCGGCCCCGACACCGACAACAACTCGCGGTTCAACGAGGTCGGGGCCGGGTACTTCGCGACCATGGGGGTGCCGCTGATGTCGGGCCGCGAGTTCACGGCGGGCGACGGCCCGAACGCGCCGAAGGTCGCCATCGTCAACGAGGAGTTCGCGAAGAAGTTCGGGCTCGGACGGGACGCCGTCGGCAAGCTGATGGGATCGGGCAGCGGCAACCGCAGCAAGCTCGACACCCTGATCGTCGGCGTGGCGCAGAACTCGAAATACAGCGAAGTGAAGGGCGCCGTCCCGCCGCTCTTCTTCCGGCCGTACCGACAGGACCCGACCCTCGGCGGGGCCGCCGTTTACGTTCGCACCGCCGCGGACCCGGGCTCGTCTGCGTCAGCGATCACCGCGGTCGTCAAGCGCATCGATCCCAACCTGCCGCTCGAGGACCTGAAGACGCTCACCCAGCAGGTCCGCGACAACACGTTCCTCGACCGGATGATGACGACGCTGTCGTCGCTGTTCGCCGGACTCGCCACGCTGCTCGCGGGCGTCGGCCTCTACGGCGTGCTGGCGTACACGGTCTCGCAGCGGACGCGGGAGATCGGACTGCGCATGGCGCTCGGGGCCGCGCCTTCGCGCGTGCGCTCCATGGTGCTCCGGCAGGTCATCTGGATGACGGCGATCGGCGGGGCGATCGGGCTGGCCGGGGCGGTCGCCATCGGCATCAAAGCGGGATCGCTGCTCTACGAGATGCAGGGCTGGGACCCGTGGGTGCTCGCCATCTCGGCCGTGGCGCTGTCGGCCGTGGCGATCCTGGCGGGGTTCATTCCCGCGCACCGCGCGTCGCAGGTCGATCCGATGATTGCGTTGCGGTATGAATGAAATGACTACGGAAGTCGACGTTCGATGACCGAGGATCGACGGTTGTCGACGGCCGACCCTCGGTCATCAACGAACGATTCAATCAGCGGTTGGTCGTCCGGTTGCCAAGGCCGGAATCCTCGTCGTCGTCGGAACGATTCGGCCTGAGCGCTGACGGCCGGTTCGGGTTGGTGTTGTCGTCCTGCGGCCGGCCATCCTGCCCCTGGCGCCCCGCGGTGCCTGCGGGTCGGGGCGAATCCGGGCCGGGCTGGCCGGGATTGCTGTCGCGGTCGCGGTTCTCCTGGTTGCTCACTGGGGACCTCCTGTATAGGGGCGATCCCTGCAAGACTCGCGCACTCAACCGTTGTCGTGCGGCAGCTTCACGTTGCGCTCGATCAGGTCGACCGCCTCCGAGAGGCGCCGGCGGCGCGTTTCCTCCCGCTTGGCGTTGCTGATCCAATGCACGTAGGCCTTCCGGGAGAACGGCGGGAAGGCCTCGTAATTCGCGCGCGCACGCGGATTTCCCTCGAGCGCCGCTTCGAGCTCCTCATTACTGGACATCAGCGGCTCGCTCGAGGAATGGCCCGGCATCCGGCCGCCACCGAATCCCCCCCTGCGGCGTTTCTCCTCACTCATACTTCCCGTATCGAGCCTCCATTACCGCACCGTCAGTGCCTGGTCCGTGGTGATCTTCTTCGCCGGATCGGGCTTCTGCGGGTTCTTGACGTACTTGTCGAGCCACGCGCCCCAGCGCGCCCAGAGGTCGAGCAGCGTTTCCCTCGCCACCGGGCCGTGATCCTCGAGCGGGTACAGGTACAGCGCCGTGGTCTTTCCGAGCCCGTTGAGCGCGTGGTACAGGCGGATGGAGTTGGTCGGGTCGGTGCCGACGTTCTGGTCGCCGAGGTTGTGATACATGAGCAGCGCGCCGGTGAGATTGTTCGCGGAGAGAAACGGCGACATGCTCAGGTAGACGTTCGGCGCCTCCCACAGATCGCGGCGCTCGCTCTGGAAACCGAGCGGGGTCAGGGTCCGGTTATACGCGCCGTCGCCCGCGATGCCGGCCTTGAAGAACGGCGTGTTCACCATCGCGTTGACGGTCGAGAACGCGCCGTAGCTGTGGCCGCCAATCGCCAGCCGCTGGCGGTCCACGATCTGGCGCCGGTCCAGTTCGTCGATCGTCGCCGCCAGGTCGTTGCGGAGGTCGTTCACGTAGTTGTTGTTCATCTGCCCCTGCGGGCCGACGATCGGCGTGTCCGGGTCGACGACGGCGTAGCCGAGGCGCGTGAAGTACTCCATCGACCGCGCGCCGAAGTTGCTGAAGCTGTTCTTGTTGAAGGTGCGGTCCGGACGGTCGTAGTCGTCCTGGGTCGCGAACTCGCGGGGATAGAACCAGAAGAGGGCCGGCAGGCGGGTGCCCGGCTTGTAGTCGGCAGGCAGCACCACCTTCACACGGAACTTGAATCCGTCCGCCCGCTCCACGACGAAGCGCTCGACGTGCGCGCGCGTCAGGTCCTCGTGCACATCCAGGTTCTTCGTCAGCGTGACGCGGCGGCCGCCGTCGAGCAGCACGTTCTGCGGCACGTCGCGCGGGCTTTCGCGCTGGACGATGAAACGCCTTGCGTCGGCATCGACGACCGTCGTGACGCGCTCGAACTGATTCTGGTTGTCGCTCTCGTAGATCCGCTCTTTCTCGCCGGTCTTGATCGCGACCTTGTCGATGAAGCTCTTCGGGCCGACCTGAGATGGGTCCTTGTCGTACGCCGTGCCCTGGAAGAACACGCTCGTGCCGTCCGCGGAGAGGAGGACCGGCGCGCTGCCGTCCACCGCGGCGCCGCGGCCCCCGCCGCCACCGCCGCGCCCGCCGCCCCCCCCACCGCCGCGCGTGGACAGGATCGAGCCGGGGTTCGCGTAGACGTCGTCCGACCGGTAGCGCGCGAGCGTGTATCTCGTCGCCGTGTCGTTCACGTAGACCGCCGACTCGATCGCGTTCTGGCCGGTGCGCTCGCTGAAGAACAGGATCTGCATGTCGGGCGAGTAGCGATGGCCCGAGATTCGCGACGGGTGCTCGTAGATCACCTTCTGGCTGGCGGTGTCGAACGGCGGCGGCCACTGGTAGACGCGGTCCTTGCGCTGCGGCGCCTGGCGGCGCCGGCCGCCGTCCTGCGGCGCATCGTCTCCCGGGTCCGTGGGGGGGTCGCCCGCGCCTGCGCGCCCGCTGCGGCCGCTGCCCGCGTCTGGCGGGGCGGGCTCCTGTTCGAGGTAGGTCAACCCCTGGCCGTCCGTGCGCCATGCGACTTCGCGTTTGCCTGTCTGCGCGGCACCGCGCCCGTCGCCCGGCGCCGGGGGTTGCGCCGGATCGGGCGGAGGCTGCGTGTCGTCGGCGACGCCGAGATTCATCGGGCGGTCGCCGACCTTTGCGAGCGCCTTCCCGTTGTCGTCCCAGATCTCTTCGATCGATCCGAAATTCGACACCGGCACGTCGTACGAGAACGGCCTGAGGATCCGTGTCACGCGGACGTACTTGCCGTCCGGCGCGAGATCGAACGCGCGGATCATCGCGGGCGGTCCGACGCGCTTGACGGTCCCCTTCGCCACGTCGATGAGCGCGAGCTGGCCGGTCCCGTGCCACTCGAGCAGCTGCTCCTGGAAGGGCGTCGACATCAGGCTGGGGAAGGTGCGGAGGCGGTTCTTGTCGGTATCGAGCGCGAGCTTGACCGTGGGCCCCGGCGGCGACACGGGTTCCTGCGGCATCGCCGTACGGCTGTCGGGGATGACCACGGCGGCGATCTGCTTGCCGTCCCTGGTGAAGTCGAAGGTGCTGACGAGCGTCGCGAGCACCGGGATCTTCGTGACCTGGCGCGACTGGCCGGTGGTTGCGTCGGCCATCCAGATGTGCGTCGCCTCGTCACCGTGGACGTAGAACGCGATGCTCTTGCTGTCGGGCGACCAGGCCGCGTTCGACACGCGCGCGCCGCCGGGCACATGGATCGGCTTGTTCGAGCCGTCGGCCGCGGAAATGATCTGGATGCCGATGTTGTTGCGGACCGTCAGCGCGCGGGCGCGGTTCGCCTTGACGTCGATGAACACGCCGCCCAGCTCGTGGAACGGCTTCGAGAAGGTCTTCATCACGACAGGACCGTCGCCGATCTCGTGCAGGAACCACTTCTTGTCGGGGCTCGCGTTCGTGAGGGTGACGGTCAAGTAGCGAGGGGCGAGGACGGCGTCCGCCAGCTCCCTGGGAGGCGCCTGGTAGCTTTCCGCCTTGAGGATGTCGTCCGGCGACCGCACTCCGCTCTGCGCGCCGAGCGTCAGCGGCAATATGGCGATCGCGACCGGAAGAACCAGTCGCCACATGAGTGCACTCGTGCGTGGCGTCATTCCCACCCTCCTGCTTACGGTGCGTGGATTATATAAGGATCACGTGCTGTGGGCTGAGGGCAGCGTCCGGGGACTGAGCTACGATCCCTTCCCGCAGCCCTCTGACATGGCCCCTGACCTCGGCCCCTGTCGTTTGTTAAGGGGATCCTACGGGCCCAGGCGGACTGAGCAGTGACCCCATCGGTCGGCTGGATTACGAGGGTCCTTGCGGTCTCGTTGCCGGGGCAGCAGTCGGCCTTGGTGCCTTTTTGAAAAACCGTCGATCCCGCCGTCTACGGAAAACCCGCGCTCCTACGACTCCCTGAGCGTGACCATGGGATCCACGCGTGTCGCCCGTTGCGCAGGAACGTAGCAGGCGATGAATGCAATGACGGCGATGAAGCCGGCGACGGCCGTCAGCGTGGCCGGGTCGGTAGGCTTCACGTTGAACAGTTGCGCCTGGAGAAGCCGCGTGAGCCCGAACGACGCGACCAGCCCGGTCACGAGGCCGACGATCGTCAGCCGCATCCCCTGTCCCAGAATCATTCCAAGCACGCTTCCCCGCGTGGCGCCGAGCGCCATGTGGATGCCGATCTCCTTGGTCCGCTCGCTGACCGAG
>JANOJK010000939.1:0-4030 GCA_031408165.1 Acidobacteriota bacterium
GTGAGCTTCGTGCCGACCCCGTGGAGCGTCTCAGTCTTCGACGCAGGTCACCGCACCGTGCTCCCGGCCCTAGATGCGCCTGCTGATGGTAGCCGCACGAGCCACGACCCAAGCACAAAGATCACGAGGTTCACGAAGACCACAACGTTCTTTGTGATCTTTGTGATCTTTGTGATCTGCGTGAGCTTGGTGGCGACTGGTGGTGCGTCCCAGTCCTCGTCGCTCTGCGCCTACTTCAGCTCGAGCGGCAGCACCGAGAACGACTGCGCGGCGCCCATCGGCGTGACCTTGTCGCCGGCGAGGCGGCCGAGCGTCGCGCGGTAGCGGCCCGGCGCGACGAGTGGCGCCTGGTTGCCTCCGCGGCCGCCGCCGGCAAAGGCTCCCGGCTGACTTCCCGCCGGTGTCGGCGCCGCCTCGCCGCGCAGGTTCCACGCGATCCGGCGGAGCCCCGACAACTTGTCGAGATCGAGCCGGCGGATCTGCCGGCCGGACTCGTCGGTGATGTTCAGCACGAGCTTTTCGGCCTCCGGGATCGCCGCGTTGACGCTGTAGGTGAACACCGCGCCGTACGGCGGGTTGGGCGCAATCCAGTTCCCCGACATCGCACCGATGCCCGCCGTGCCGGGCGGCGCCATGCCGAGCTGATTGTGGATGTACGCGTCGCGCAGCGGATACAGGCGGGCGTCCTCGGCCAGGGTCTGGGCCGCGATCTCGCGCAGCGGCGAATAGTCGTCGAGGATGTAGAACCCGCGGCCGAACGTCCCGAGCACGAGATCGGTCTCGCGTTTCTGCACCGCCATGTCGCGCACCTGGATGACGGGCATGCCGCCCTTCAACTGCACCCAGCGCTGGCCGCCGTCCACGCTCGTGAACACGCCGAACTCGGTGCCGGCAAACAGCAGGTTGCCGTTCACGTGATCCTGGATCACCGACCACACGTCGTGGCGATCCGGCAGGTTGCCCGTGATGTTGGTCCACGTGCGCCCGCGATCCGTGCTCTTGACGATGTAGGGCTGGTAGTCGCCGCGCTGCCAGTTGTTGATTGACACGAACACCGTGTCGGCGTCACGCGGCGACGGGAACACGTCGGTGACGTAGGAGTGCTGCGGCACGTTCGGGAACTGCTCGATCTTCCGCCAGTTCTTCCCGCCATCCTCCGTCACCTGCACCAGCCCGTCGTCGGTCCCGACGTAGATCAGGCCCTCGCGCAGCGGTGATTCGTCGATGGTGACGATGTTGCTGAGCGCGGTCGTGGACTCATGGTACGCGACCGAGTCGAGCGGCCATACCTTGCCCATGATCGGCAGGTCCTGCCATCTGAGGTTGCGCGAGAGATCCGGGCTGACCTTCGTCCAGTTGTCGCCGCGATCGTCGCTGCGATAGACGAACTGGCTCGCCCAGTACAGCCGCCGCGGATTGTGCGGGCTGATGATGTAGGGCGCGTCCCAGTTCGGGCGATCCGCGTTCGGATCGGGCGCGCCGCCGCGTCCGCCGCCAGCGCCTCCCTGGCCACCGCGGCCGGCGGGCGGTTGCGCGCCTTCGCCGCCACGGGCACCAGGCGGCTGCGGCGCGGCGGGCTGTCCCGCAACGGGTTGTTGTCCTGGCGGCGGCACGCCCGGTTGTGAAGGGGGACCCGCCGGCGTGTCGGCGCGCTGGCCGACCGGCGCCTGGTTCGGACCCGCGGGACCACCTTCGTCCGCCGTTGACACCGGCACGCCGCGCGGCCGGATGCTGCGCGAGACCCCCGTGCGCAGATCGAGGCGCGAGATATTCCCGTTCTGCGACGAGGCGTAGACGATGTTCGGATCCTCGGGATCGCTGCGCGTCTGGAACCCGTCACCGCCGGCCACGATGTACCAGTCGCTCGTGCGGACACCCCAGCGGTTCGCGCTGGCCGAGGGGCCGCACGAGGACCAGTTGTCCTGCGTGCCGCCGCACACGTTGTAGAACGGCTTCGCGTTGTCCACCGACACGCGGTAGAACTGCGTGATCGGCAGGTTCGCGAAGAAGCGGAACGTCTGCCCTTCGTCGTAAGTCTCGTAGACGCCGCCGTCGTTGCCGATCAGGATGTGCTTCGGGTCGATCGGATCGAAGCGGACGACGTGGTGATCGACGTGCATGCCGGTCTTCGCCTCGAAGTCCGGCGTCTCCCACGTCTTGCCGCCGTCCTTGCTGATGTTCAGGTTCGTGTTGATCGACCAGATCCAGTCGGGACGATGGGGATCGACGAAGAACTCGAAGTAGTAGGCGGCGCCGCCGCCGCGATACCACGCCGTCGCGGGCAGGGGCGGCGCCGGAGTGTTGTCGCCGCGCCCTGCGCCGCCGCGGCCTGCAGCGGGAACCTGCTTGCCGATCCGGCTCCACGACGCGCCCGAATCATCCGAGCGATAGAAGCCCTGTTCGTCAACGACGTTTCCCGCCGGAACCGGGGGCGCACCTTCCGCGCCCCGGCCGCCGCGGCCGCCGCCCGGAGATTTCGCGCTGATCATCGCGTAGACGCGCGTGGGGTTCTTCGGATCCACGCCAAGCGCGATGCGCCCGACGTCATCCTTCGGGAGGCCCTTCGACAGCTTCGTCCACTTCTTCCCTGCGTCGGTCGTCTTCCAGATCCCGCCCTCGGGCCCGCCGCCGATCATCTGTCCCACGTGGCGCCGGCGCTGGTATGACGAGGCGTAGATCACGTCGGCGTTGCGCGGATCGAACACGATGTCGCTGATCCCGGTGTCGTCGCTGACGTGCAGCACGCGCTCCCATTTCGTACCGCCGTCGGTCGTCTTGTAGAGCCCGCGCTCGCCGCCCGCCGAGAACAGCGGGCCCTGCGCGGCGACGTAGACGACGTTGGAGTTGCGCGGGTCGACCAGGATCTGCCCGATGTGCTCGGATTTCTCCAGCCCCACCCGGCGCCACGTCGCACCGGCGTCGGTGGACTTGTAGAGGCCGTCGCCGAAGTGCGCGCTGCGCTGGCTCTTGTTCTCTCCGGTCCCCAGCCAGAGAATGTTCGAATTCTTCGGATCGATGACCACGCAGCACAGCGTGAACGATCCGCCCTCGTCGAAGATCGGCGTGAAGGTGGTGCCGCGGTTGGTGGTTTTCCACAGACCGCCGAACGCCGCCGCGACGTACCAGACGTTGGGATTCTTTGGATCGATGGCGATGTCCTGCACGCGGCCGGTCTGGATGACCGGGCCGATGCTGCGGAACGTGAGCCCCTTCAGCACGTCGGCGGTGAGCCGGTCGGGCGTGGTTGCGGACGCCTGCCCAGTAGACTCGCTGCGCTCGCTCAGGGCAGGCCGGGCGCCGGTGGCGGCCACGGCAAGGGAAAGCGCGGCCACGGCCGCGAAGAAGACTCGTGTCGAGCTCTTTACATGCACCTTGACACCTGCACCTTCAGCACTGTCTGCACCCGATCACCCGTGGCACGCGAGGATTCTGTTAGGATTCGGGCTGCGAGGTCAACCTGTTCGAGAACCTATCGAGACGATTCGCCGGCGCCGGGTTCCTCGCGTTGCTGCTGGCTGCGGGGGGAGGCCCCTCCTGCGCGAAGCAGCCGCCCGCCGCGGCCCCTGCGCCCACCGCAACGCCCGCAGCGGCGCCCGGCGCTCCGGCACCCGCTCCCGCACCGGCGGCGGCGCCGGCCAGTCTCCCCGAACGCCTGTCGGACGCGGAGTTCTGGAAGCTGATTACCGATCTCTCAGAGCCCGGGGGCTCGTTCCGCTCCGACAACCTGCTCTCGAACGAGGTCTGGCTCCAGCACGTCATCCCTGAGCTCGTAAACGTCGCCAGGCCCGGGCGTGTTTACATGGGCGTCGGTCCCGAGCAGAACTTTACCTACATCGCCGCGCTGAAGCCGGCGATCGCGATCATCCTTGACGTCCGCCGGGGCAACCTGAACATGCACCTGATGTACAAGGCGCTGTTCGAGATGTCGAGCGATCGACCGGAGTTCGTGTCGCGGCTCTTCTCGCGCAAGCGCCCCGACGGACTGACGGTCACCTCAGGCGTGCGCGAGATCTTTCAGGCGTTCTCGACC
>JANOJK010000950.1:0-2630 GCA_031408165.1 Acidobacteriota bacterium
CCTTCGAACCACTGATAAACCAAGAACGCGAAGGCGTTGAGCGCGCTCGCCAAGGTGATCCTGGTCCACTGGCCGACCTCATTGAATTGGGATCGCTCTTGGCCTATGACCAGAGCACGGTGACTTCTCATTCTGCGGCAAGCGCGTTCCGTGCGGTCAATGCGAGACTTGCCAAACTGCGTCCAACGCATCAGCGAGCGGCCCTTATATCGAAGTACTACGGCGGCCTCTACTTCAGCTATGAGCATACCATCGCTCTGGATGTTCTGTTGAGCAGAGTTGCCCAGCTACCGAGCGAACTAACCGACCTCGGCAAAGCCATCGCTTTGAGCACCGCAAGCGAACTGGTCCGCACCGTAGGAAAGCAGTTTGCCCAACCGCTGCGCCCTCGCGACAAGAAGGGGGTTCCAAAACCCTCTCTCTGGGCGACGATCGAAAAGGCTCGGGCTGTTGATCCACAGGCCGTGATCGCAGGGCAAGTGTCGGACGTCGCGCGAGCCGCGGCGGGAGATGCTCACGCCTTCGAGGCGGTGTATCGCATACACCTGCCTCGGGTGCACAGCCTTGTCCGGCGGATGACGGCCGGGCGTGACGCCGACGAGCTCACGCAGGACGTGTTCGTCCGGCTCTGGCAGAAGCTCGGGACGTTTCGCGGCGACTCGTCGTTCACCACCTGGCTCCATCGCCTCGCCGTCAACGTCGTCATCGAGCGCTTTCGCACCGACCAGGTGCGCCGGGGGCGCATGGTCGACGGCGAGGACATCTTCGAGCTCCTGCCAGGACCCGCGCAGACGCGCGACCTGGGGATGGACTTCGAAACGGCCCTGGACAAGCTGCCCGACGGAGCGCGCGAGATCTTCGTGCTGCACGACGTCGAGGGGTACAAACACCACGAAATCGCCACCCTCCTGGAGATTTCGGCAGGCACGTCGAAAGCGCAGCTGCACCGCGCTCGCATGATGTTACGCAAACACCTTGGACCCCGGACGACCAGACCGGGTGGACGGTAAGAACGCCATGAGTGACCAGTGGACCGACCGACTCTCCGAGTACCTGGACGACGAGCTGACGCCGGGAGAGCGGGCGCAGCTCGACGCGCACCTGCGGACCTGTCGCGAGTGTTCTGTGACCCTCGACGAGTTGCGCGACGTCGTGGAGCGCGCCGGCTCGCTTCTCTCGCGCCCTCCCGCAGGTGATCTCTGGCCCGGTATCGAGCCACGACTCGCGCCACGGCTCGATGCCTCCGCCACCGTGAGGCCGTTTCAGTCGCGGACCTCGATGCGGCGCTTCTCGTTCACGATGCCTCAACTCGTCGCGGCCGGCCTCGCGTTGATGGTGATGTCCGGCGGCGGCGTGTGGGTGCTGCAGCATGGCGGACGCGCCACGGATCTGCCGCCGGTCGCGGCCAACTCCGACGCGCCGGATCCGGTCGTGGCGGCGTCATTAACCGACCCGCGATACGACGAAGCGATCGCGGACCTCGAGCAGGCGCTGAATTCAGGGCGCGGGGAGCTCGATCCGGGGACGATTACGATTCTCGAAGCGAACCTCGACGCGATCGACCAGGCCATCGACCAGTCGCGCCGGGCGCTGGCGGCGGATCCCGCGAATGTGTATCTCAACAACCACCTCGCGGAGGCGCGGCAGCGCAAGCTGGCGCTGCTACGTCGCGCCACGGCACTGGTCGGGACGAAGGGCTAGAGCGAAGGCAGAAGGCAGAAGGCAGAAGGCAGAAAGTAGAGATTGATGTTTGTTACCGGGTTTCTGATGGCGCTGACACTTGCGCAGACGCCGGCGCCGGCCGGGCGCCTGGACGCGCCGCGGACGGATGAGACCGTCGCGGTGCAGCGCGGCGCCCGCCTGTCGATCAGCAACTTCGCCGGCGAAGTGGTCATCCACACGTGGGACAAGGACGCGGTGCACGTCGTCGCGCGACATCAGTCGCGCACGAAGGTGAGCATCCGGCCGGGCGCCGCGGGACTCTCGATCCAGGCGAGCGGCAGCATGGGTCCGCAGGGCTCGGTCGACTACGACATCACGGCGCCGGCCTGGATGCCGATCCGGGTCGAGGGCACCTACAACGCCGTGACGATGGACGGTGTGCAGGGCGAGGTCTACGCGAACACGGTTCGCGGCGACATCGTGATCAAGGGAGGCACCGGGGTCATCACCGCGAAGTCGGTCGAGGGAGAAGTCCAGGTCGAAGGGGCGCGCGGGAAGGTGAATGTCAGCTCGGTGAACGAGAAGATCAGGATCACCGACACGAGCGGGGAGATCGCGGCCGAATCGATCAACGGCGCCATCACGATGACCGGGATCGACTCGAAGAGCGTGGAGGCGTCGACCGTGAACGGCACCATCATGTACGAAGGGAAGCTCGTCGACGGGGGGCACTACAGCTTCAGCACGCACAACGGCGATCTGTCGCTCGGCGTGCCCGAGAACGCCAACGCGACCTTCACCATCCGCACCTACCAGGGCAGCTTCAGCACGGACCTCCCTCTGGCGGGCGCCAGCCGGGCGGACATCCAGCGCGGCAGGCGCGTGACGTCGACGCTCGGCACGGGCAGCGCCGAGGTGTACCTGGAAACCTTCGGGGGATCGATCCGGGTGAGGCGAGGCACGGCGGC
>JANOJK010000995.1:0-7422 GCA_031408165.1 Acidobacteriota bacterium
GGGCCGCGCGCCGCCGGCGAGCTCCGCCGCCCGGTTCCCGGCTGAACGACCCTACGAATCAGCACGAAGGCTTCAAGGCACGAAGGCACAAAGCATTCAGGTTTTCTTCGTGTCTTAGTGCCTTGGTGCCTTTGTGAGTGCGCGGCAGCCCGTCAGCACTCACGCGAATGCTCGAAACGGTGTCTCTGGAATCCGCAGCTAGCGCTGCCCGATCAGAAACAACCCTACGAATTCATCACGAAGGCTTCAAGGCACGAAGGCACGAAGCATTCAGGTTTTCTTCGTGTCTTAGTGCCTTGGTGCCTTTGTGAGTGCGCGGTAGCCCGTCAGACTGTGCGGGGCGGGTCGTCAGCGGGCCGGCAGTGCGTGCTCGAGTACCAGGCCTACCGCGGTGCCTCGCTTGAAGCCCTTCCAGTAATTGTGCGCCGCTGTCGGCTTGCCGTCCCGGTCCATCGCGAACACAGCGTCCTTGCCGTTCGGCACGACATCGAAGAACGCCTGCTTGTCGCGCTCCCCCTTGAGGTGCAGGCCGAAATACGCGGTCGCGAAATGCTGCAGGATGTTGTTCATGCGCGTCGTATCCCAGACGGCATCGGCATAGTGTGTGAACGACGGCGCGCCCGCCGGCGCGGGGGCGGTCATCGCCTCCTTCGGCGCCGGATGCGGCGCGGCGGCGTTGTGGCCGGCATTGACGAACGTGAGCAAATAGCGGTCGGCGTTGACCGCTCCCGTGTAAATGGCCCGTGTGCCCTTCTCATATCCCGACACGTCGTCCGCGCTCCCGGCCACGAAGAGCACTGGCGTCCTGATCCCCGTCAGTCCCCCGGCGTCCCAGAAACCGCTCTGCATTCCCCAGGGTCCGATGGCGATGGCGGCCTTGATCCGCGGATCGATCGAGGCCCGATACGCGGCGTTCGACGCCGCGCGCTGGGCGAGCAAGCGATTCGGCGGCGCCGCCTGGCCCGTGACGGCCGTTTCGCTGTACCCGCCGCCAATGGCGTTCACGACGCCGAACCCGCCCATCGAGTAGCCCACAAGACCCGTTCGTGAGGCATCGACGAGACCCGCGAGAAAGCTGCCGGACCCGGCCTTGCCGAGACGATCGATCTCGCTCAGCACGAACAGTTGATCGAGCGCCCGGTTGTAGAGCGTGCTGCCAAAGGCCTTCTGATCGTCGTAGGTGCTGTCCTTGTGATCGATCGACACCGTGATGAAACCTTTGCTCGCAAGGTTCTCGCCGAGGTGGCTCAACAGATACCGATCGCCGGGATAGCCGTGCGAGATGATCACGACGGGAAACGCCGCGGGGCGCACCGGTGCCGCGTCACGCAGCGCGCGACCGTAAATCGTCGTGGTCACGGCCGGGTTCCGCGTCATGGTCCGATACTCGCCGCCCGCCTGCTGGCCGGACGGCAACGCCGCCGGGTACCAGACCTCGAGCGTCAGCGTCCGGTCGTACCGCGCGGTCGGCCCGCCCTCCTTCGTGTTGAGCACATCCAAGCGATTCCTGTCGGTGATCTCGATCGTCCTGACGCCGATGGCGTGCGGCCCGAACGCCGCCAGCTCGGGCGCCGCCGGCGTGACGACGTCGATGCGGTTGACCTCGCGGAAGCCACGCAGCAAAGGCGGGTTCTGCTGAGCGACGATGGCAGCGGTTGCAACCAGCAGCAGGGAACAGACAATCAGACGGCGCATATCCCGGATGCTATAGCGAACAGAGAGGTCAGACCGGGAACTTGGCGGAGCCGTTGGCACGGGGGGCGACCGACTGCGCGGCGTAGGTTTCGGTCAGGTTGAAGCCCTGGAACATCTCGTCGGGAACCTCCACCTCGAACGACACTTCGTCGAGCTTGCGCACCTTCAGTTTGCGCCGCAGCCAGAGCGCCAGCCCCACGGCCGCGAACGTGGCCGAGGCGATCAGCATGCCGCCGCCGGCCAGCAGCGTCGTCTCGAGCGCCGTCGTCGAGTAGCAGTAGGTCGTGAAACCCGTCAGGTACACGGCCCACAACATGTGGAACCGCGAGCGGCCCGGCACGTACGGGCGGGTCATCGGGGCCCCGACGAAGCTCCCGAGCAGCAGTTCGCAGAGGAGGAGTGACAGAGCGGCGCAGAAGATCGCATGCCGCCACGCAATGGCTGGCCCCCAGAGAATCCAGGCGGACAGCCCGGCGAACAGGACCACTGGCGGAATGACGATCAGCAGCATCGCCTTGTGCGCCGCGGCATCGATCCGCCGCGGCACGAGCCCCGTGGTCTGGAATACCCAGCGCGCGGGCAGATCCACCGGGATCGTCATGAGGATGCGGACGCCGACCGCGAGCGCCAGGCTCAGGACGAGCGGAGGGCTCAGCATCGCGACGCCTGGTGAGTCGAAGGCCTCGTACCCGAACCGCATCAGCGCCGGGATGATGGACGTCGTCATCAGCGCGAGACCCGCGCCCATGTAGATCGACATCATCATGCTGTGCCGGCCGCTGCGCGCGATGGCGCGCAGCACGAACGCGACGACGGCCTGCTCCTCCGGGCGTCTCACGATCGTCGCCCTGACGGCACGCGAGACGAGGCCGGTCAGCGCGAATCTCGTGGAACGCGGCGGCGCCTCGACCGCCCGCGCGAGCAGCCGCTTGTAGCCGAACGCGTAAATCGCCACGGTAACCGCGAACGGCAGGAGGCCGGCGGCGACGCCCCGCGCCGCAATCCCCGTCATCATCGACCTGGGCGTTCCCGCGATGACCTCATACAGAGCGAGGAACCACGTGGGTGGGAAGAAGCGGAGCCCCGGATCGGACGGGTTGCCGCGCAGCAGCGCGTCGCTCGTGAAGCCGCGGATGGGATCGAGGAACATCAGGGTCATCAGGAACAGCAGCACCGCGCCCGCCTGCGCGACGACCGCCATCCGCGCGGCCGCGCGGCGGCCCAACGCGAGGATGACGAGCCCCTGAACCGAGGTCACGCCGAAGAAGACGAAGGCGTTGGCGGCAAGCGCCGCCACGAGATGGCCGGCGATCCCGCGGGGAATCTCGATGAAGCGGCCCGCCGCCACGGTGGGAAATGCCACGGCGGGGATGGCGCTCAGCGCGATCGTGAATCCTGCAAACAGCAGCACGAGCCCCGTCATCCGCCCGAGCATCTGGACGCCGAGCGGGATCGGCATCGGCGTCAGCACGAACGCGTCGCGCCGCGCCGGGAACAGCGTGTCCCACAGCACGACGGCAATCAATCCCATGGCGCCCGCGGAGAGCAGCAGGAACAACAGGCGGTCGCCCCACAGCGCGCGCTCCACGAGCTCCGGGGCATGCTTCCGGATGAACGGGTACTTGATCATGTAGACGGCCGGCAGGCAGAGCGACGGCGCCACCAGGAACGCTGCCGCCCAGATGACCGCAGGCGCCTGCATGCCGGAGGGGACGAGGTCGCTTTCGAGGAAGCCGTTGAGCGTCGCGCGCGCGATCGTCGCGGTCTGTCGAGCACCCGTGCGCCAGGGCTGGGTCATGGGTCCCGCGGGTCAGTGACTGATCGCGTCGAGGATCTGGCCGGCCACCGCGTCGGTGTCCGTCGTGAAGACGAGCGTGCGGAACGCGTCCTCGAGCGACGCGGCGTTCACCTGCTCGCGCAGGACGGCCGTCGCCGCGTGCGCGGCCACTCGTCCTTCGCGCAGAATCAGCACCTCGGAGCAGATCCGCTCCACCATCTCGAGCTCGTGCGAGCTGTAGATCACCATCCGCCCCTCGGCGGCCAGCCGCTGGATCAGGCTGCGGATGATGAGCGTTGCGCCGACATCGAGACCCGAGCAGGGCTCGTCGAGGATGATGATCGTCGGATTGTGCAGCAGCGCCGCCGACAGCAGAATCTTCTGCCGCATGCCTTTCGAATAGGCGCTCATCGGCGCATCGCGGTCGAGTTCGAGTCCGAAGATCGCCAGCAGCGAGTCGATCCGGCGCCGTGTGACGCCGTCGGGCAGGCCGCGCAGGCGCGCGCAGAACGCCAGGTACTCCCCGCCGCTCATCCACGTATAGAGCTGAGCCTCTTCCGGCACATACCCGAGGCGCTGCTTGTAGCGCAGCATGTCGCGCCGCACGTCCACGCCGTCGAGTTCCACCGAGCCGCCGGACGGCTCGAGCAGGCCCGTCAGCATCCCGACGGTCGTGGACTTTCCCGAGCCGTTCGGCCCGAGCAGCCCGAGCACGGACCCCTTTTCGATGCGGAAGTTGACGTCCCTGACCCCCGTGATCGAGGAGTAGTACTTGGTCAGCCCCCGGGCTTCCAGCATGCCCCTATTGGATACCGGAACACGCTGAATGTTCCGGGCGTATACCAACTCATGCTTTTCCAGGACATCCGGTTCGGCATCCGTACCGCGTTGAAGAACAAGGCGGTTACGGGCCTCGCGGTCCTCTGCCTGGCAATCGGCATTGGCTTGAACACCATGATGTTCAGCGTGACCGACGGCGTTCTGATCCAGCCGCTCCCTTACAAGGACCCCGACCGGATCGTCGTGCTGCACACGACGCAGAAGCAGACCAACGAGCAATTCGGCAGCCTGTCGTGGCTCGAGCTGAAGGACTGGCAGGAGCGCGCGCAGTCCTTCAGCGCGCTTGCCGGGATCCAGTACCGCAGCTTCACCGTCAGCGACGGGGGCGACGCCGACCGGTATGGGGGCGCGGCCGTCAGCCACGGGCTGTTCCCGATGCTCGGGATTTCGCCGCAGTTCGGGCGCACGTTCAATGCCGACGACGATCGGCAGGGCGCGGAGCCGGTGGTGCTCATCGCCGACGATCTCTGGAAGCGCCGCTACGGCTCCGACCCCTCGATCGTCGGCCGTGTCATCCAGGTCAACGCGCGGCCGCATACCGTCATCGGCGTGATGCCCGCGCGCTTCCGGTTTCCCCAGAACCAGTATGTCTGGCTGCCGCTCGCCCAGTTCGCCGTCAGCCAGCAGCGGGGGGCCCGCGGTCTCCAGGCCTTCGGCCGGCTGCGCGACGGCGTCACCCTGGAGCAGGCCCGCCGCGAAGCCGACGCCGTCGCCGCCAACCTGGCCGCCGCGTTCCCCGCGAGCAACGACGGCCGCGGCGCCTTCGTCCGCGAGCTTCGCCAGTGGGCGATTCCCGACGACGTCTCGATCATCGTCTGGACGATGATGGGCGCGGTCACGATGGTGCTGCTCATCGCGTGCTTCAACGTGGCCAACCTGATGCTCGCGCGTGCCTCGACCCGCTCGCGCGAGATGTCGATCCGCACGGCACTCGGCGCCGGGCGCGGCCAGATCATCCGGCAGCTCCTCACCGAGAGCGTGATCGTGGGCGTGCTCGCCGTCCCTCTCGGCATGGCGTGCGCGTGGGGCGGCCTCCGGTTGATGGACGCGTCGATTCCCGCCGACGACATCCCGTACTTTATTCACTGGGAGCTGAACGTCCGCGCGCTGCTGTACGCCTTTCTCGTCGCGTCGATGACGGGCATCGTCTTCGGCCTGGCCCCGGCCCTCCAGGCGTCCAAGCCCGACCTGCAGGAGGCGCTGAAAGAAGGGGGCCGCGGCACGGCCGGCGGCGCCCGCGTGTGGATCCGCAACACGCTGGTCATCGCCGAGGTGGCGCTCTCGCTGCTGCTGCTGATCGGCGCGTCTCTGTTCGTCCGCAGCTTCCTGAACATTCAGCAGGCCAACGGCGGCTTCGACGCGGCGCCGCTGATGACGATGCGGTTCTACATGGCGAACGAGCAGTACGCGACGCCGGAGTCGAAGACGCAGCGTACCGAAGACATCCTGCGCCGCGTGGAAGCGCTGCCCGGCGTGACGGCGGCCTTCGCGTCGAACATGATCCCGCTCAGCGGCGGCGGCGGCTTCAGCCAGATCCTGATCGAAGGCCGTCCGTTCGAAAAGGGCAAGGAACCCGGCATCGAGTACATCGCGGTGTCGCCGCACATGCTCGAGACGCTGGGGCTGTCGGTCGTCCGCGGCCGCGAGCTGACCGACACCGAAGCGATGACGAAGGCCCCCTACGCGGTGGTGAACCAGGCGATGGCCCGGAAGTTCTGGCCCAACGACGATCCGCTCGGCCGCCGCTTCCGGACGCTCGACGAGGCCGACGGCGGCTGGTTCACCATCGTCGGCATCGTGCCCGACTACCGCCACGGCGAGCTGGACAACACCGATCCCATCGAGGCGTGCGCGTATGTCGCCTTTCCGTTCGGCGCGTTCCCGAACACCGGGCTGACGATCAGGACCGCGGGCGATCCCGCGCTGGTGTCCGGCCCCGCGCGCGAAGCCATCCGGGGAGCCGATCCACGGATGGCCGTGTTCCAGGTGGCGACGATGAACGAGGTGCGCGAGCGCGGGTACTGGCAGTACTTCCTGTTCGGCTGGATGTTCTCGCTGTTCGGCGGCGTCGCGCTGCTGCTCGCGTCGATCGGCGTCTATGGTGTGCTCTCGTACTCGGTTGCGCAGCGGACGCAGGAGATCGGGGTGAGGGTCGCGCTCGGCGCCAGCCGCATGGACGTGCTGAAGCTCGTCGTCCTGCAGGGGATCAAGCTGGCGCTCGCGGGAGTCGCGATCGGCGTCGTCGGGTCCTTCTTCATCACACCGGTCATCGGCAGCCTGCTGGTGAGCGTCAGCCCGACCGACCCCCTCAGTTTCATCGGCGTCTCGATCTTTCTGACGGCCATCGCCTTCGTCGCGAGTTACGTGCCGGCACGCCGCGCGACCGCGGTCGATCCGCTGGTGGCTCTGCGCGCCGAGTAGCTGCGGCGGCCGCTCCTGGCCCTCCTGCAGATCCTGGTGATCTTGTGGCCATCGTGAACTTCGTGACGCGATCGTGACAAGCGGTAGAATCTTCTCGGAGGATTATGAAACCCCTGCTTGTCGCCTTAGCGCTTCTGGCGCTCCCCTCTCCCGCCATGGCCGCGCGGCCGATGACCATCCAGGATCTGCTGGGGGCCGTGCGGGTCACCGATCCCCAGTTGTCACCGGATGGCAAGCTCGTGGCGTTCGTGCGGACGACCACCGAGATCGTGACCGGCAAGAGGAACGCCGACATCTGGGTCGTGCCTTCGGATGGCTCGGCGCCGCCGCGGCTGCTGCTTGGCGGCGACAAGAGCGAGAACACGCCGCGATGGGATCCCGACGGGTCGCACATCGCCTTCATCTCCACGCGCGACGGCGATCCGCAGATATATATCGCCAACGCCGATGGCAGTAGCGTCCGGCAGTTCACGAAGATGGCCGGCGGCGTGCAGCCGCCGCTGGTGGTGTCGCCCGATCGCTCGATGATTGCCTTCGTGGCGGACGTGAAACAGGGCGCCGAGACGCCCGCGACGGTTCACCGCCTCACGCGCCTCCTGTACCGCCACTGGGACGAGTGGCGCGACAACGTGCGCCACCACGTGTTCGTGGCCAGCCTCGCGGGCGGCGCGCCGCGCGATCTCACGCCC
>JANOJK010001023.1:0-4910 GCA_031408165.1 Acidobacteriota bacterium
CCGAGCGGGCGATTGGCCGCGATGAGTTCTTCGGCCAACTTCGTTGACAGCGGACGCGAGAACAGGTAGCCCTGGGCGTGCGTGCAGCCGAGGCGCTCCAGCTCGCGCGCCTGTACCGCACTCTCGATCCCTTCGGCCACCACGCTGGTGTTGAGCGTCCGGGCCAGCGCCAGAATGCTCTCGACAATGGCGGGGCGCCCGGGAAGCAGGAGGCTGGTCACGAACGAGCGGTCAATCTTGAGGGCGTCCACCGGCAGCTTGTGCAGATGACTCAGCGACGAATAGCCGGTCCCGAAGTCGTCGAGATACACCTTGACGCCGAAGTTGCGCAGTTCGCGAAGCACGAGCGCGGCCTCGCCGGGGCTGTCCATCAGGGCGGTTTCCGTGATTTCCACGCGGAGGTCCGCCGGCTTCAGACCGGTCTGGCGCACCGCCTGCTCCACCACGCGCGGGAAGTTCTGCTTCACGAGCTGCCGGCTCGACACGTTCACGGTAATGCAGTCGAGACCAGCGGCGGGAAATCGACGCTGCCAGTCTGCGAACGTGCGGCAAGCCTCCTGGAGGACCCACGTGCCGAGCGGCTCGATCAGCCCGAGCTCCTCGGCGATCGGGATGAACGTGACCGGAGAGACGGACTCCCCGTCGCGGGTCCATCGCACCAGCGACTCGAACCCGACGCACATCCCCGAGGTCAGGGCCACGATCGGCTGGTAGTGCACCTCGAAGTCGTTGGCGGCAATCGCCCGGCGGAGATCGTTCTCGAGGCTCAGCCGGTCGCGCACGCGCGCGTGCATCTCGGCGTCGAACACTTCATGCCGGGACTTGCCGCGCGACTTGGCGTGATACATCGCGGTGTCGGCGTCGCGCATGATCTCGTCGGGGTTGGTGTAGTGCGCGGGCCCGAAGGCGATCCCGATGCTCGCCGAGGTGAACACTTCGCGGCCGGCGATCGAAAATGTCGCGCTCAACGCATCCTGGATCCGGCCGGCGATGGCGTTGGCCTGGCCGTCGTCGTGCACGTTCAGGAAGATCGCGAATTCGTCTCCGCCGAGCCGCGCCAGGGCGTCGCCCTGCCGCAGGCACGTTTCCAGGCGGCGCGACGCCGCGACCAGCAGCTCGTCGCCGACCATGTGGCCGAGACTGTCGTTGACGATCTTGAAGCGGTCGAGATCGAGATACAGGACCGCGAAGCCATTGCCGGCACCGCGCCGCTTGCATTCGTCGAGCCGCCGCCCGAGCCCCTCGACGAACACGGCGCGGTTGTAGAGACCGGTCAGCGAATCGAGGAACCCGACGCTGCGGAGCCGCTCCTGCGCGATCGCCTGCTCGGTCGTGTCGGTGAGCGATCCGGCAATGCGGTCCGGTTTGCGCCCCGCGGCCTTGACCGCCAACCCGCGGCAGAGGAACCGCCGGTAGGTGCCATCTTCGTGGCGGATGCGGTGCTCGTGCTGGAACACCTGGGTCGAGCCCGCGAGATGCGCCTCGAGCGCGGCATTGAGGTTGACGATGTCGTCGGCGTGGACGCGATCGAGCCACTCCGCCGGTCCGCCGACCGCGCCGTGCGCCGGCAGGCCGATCATCGCGCGCCAGCGTCCTGAGACGTAGAACTCCTGCGTCTTGAGGTTCCACTGCCACAGGCCGTCGTTCGCGCCTTCCGCCGCGAGGGCCAGCCGTTCGCCGTCCCGCCGGAGCTCGTGCTCCGCGCTCGTGCGCTCGGTGACGTCATGCCATAGCAGCGTCACGCCGCCGGCCACCGGCAGGACCTTCACCTGCACGATGCGCGTGTCCGTGCCCACGGGCAGCCTGAGGTGGTTCAGGGTCCGGGCCTTCAGGTCGGCCACGGTCTCTTTGATGGTTCGCGGCAGTTCGGTGCGGGCCAGGGCCGGCACGGCGTCGGTGAGGGGATGGCCCAGCGCCCGGTCGCCGGAACACTGCAGCATGCGTTCGAGCGCGTCATTCCACAGGGTGACCCGGCCGTCGCGGTCGAGCACCGACATGCCCTGTTCCAGATAGTCGATCACTTCGCGGCGCCGATGCTGCTCTTCGAGCCGGTCCACGTAGTCGGCATAGGTGCGATAGGCAACGAACAGCGCCGCCGCGATCACCGGCGCGATGTCCCACATCCGGTGATCGATCACCTGGACGATGGCCGCCGCGGCGCACGCTCCAAGCAGGTAAATTGAACAACCTGCCAGCGGACGCTTCGGCCACGATCGATTGACGGGCCGTCGCGAGATGAACGGCACCACGACTTCCGCCAGGACGCCTTGCACGACGTGATAGACGACGACCGCGGCGGCCAGTGACAGCGCCAGCGACGGCCACAGGAACACGACGGGCACACCGGCGACCGCCTGATGGACCAGTCCCGCACTCTGTGTGGCGGCGATGACGATGGCGGTGTCGATGAACACCTGGCGGCGCGGCGTGCGCGAGCTGACGAAGCCCGGCGTCAGCGTCGCCGCCGCGGCGACGAACATCGCCACGTGCGGACCAAAGAGCATCAGCGCACCGAAGATGATGACGAAGGCCGGCGGCATGATGGCGCGGTCCGTCGTGGCCCGGGCCTGCACCCTGAGGCAGGAGATCAGCATCGCCGCCAGGACGAGTCCTGACAACTCAAAGATGCGGTCAGGCTGCGCCCAGCCCGCGACTCGCGGGAGGACTATCGCGGCGATGAAGACGGCCGCCAGAGCCGCGCTGCCGGACCTGGAAGGAAGGCCCGCCATTCAGGCGGCGGCCGCGGTGTTGTCGAGAAGCCGATCCATGGAATAGTGATGAAGAGCAAAGGCAGCACCAATGCGTGTGGACAGACAAGTGTCTATATATCAGCATGTTAGAACCTGTCCCTCAGTCCGGCCGTCCCTTGTGTGTCTCAGGATGGAACATGCTCAGCCAGAAAGGTAGTTGGGAGCGCCGGGCTGCCTGATCAGCAGGGGGCCCGACTATGGGCTGCAGACGACGGCCTCGAAGAGGAGTTCCGACTCGTACGCCCGTTGATCGCGACGAGGTCGCAGGCTTGTCGCAGTCGCAGCTGCGAGACGAATGAAGACGTCTGGAGAGGCCGTGAAGTTCAGCGCCGCGCCGCTACTCAGCGAAGGTTTCCTGGCTCCCCGACCGGATGATTCCTTCAAACGCGTCCACGATCTCTCGCTGTCTCCAGCCCCGTTGTACCTCCTGGCGCAGAAGCTGGAGTGCATCACTCGCGGACTGCGCCGGCTGGTAGGGTCGCCGGCTGGTTATGGCGTCATAGACGTCGACGACACCGATGATCTGCGCCAGCAGCGGGACCTCGGTGCCCTGTAGTCCGTCGGGATAACCCGATCCATCAAGACGCTCATGGTGGTGTCGAATGATCGGGCGCACAGCCTGCAGCGATCGCAGAGTCCGACACAGCTCATCGCCCCGCACCGTGTGTGTCTTGACCAGCGCGAACTCTTCCGGTTCGAGGCGGCCGGGTTTCTGCAGGACAGCGCTTGGAATTGCGAGCATGCCAATATCGTGCAGAAAACCGCCACGGTGCAGCGCCTGCAGGTCAGGGTTGCCGAGTCCAAGAGCTCGACCGACGGCCGCGGCGTAGTTCGACATCCGCTTCTTGTTCCACTTGTCGCCCCAGGTGGGCAACATGCCGACGTAGAGTCCCAAGGCATTGGCCCGCGTGACGATCCAGTCCACGTGGGCGAAGTACGCCTCGTTGGGCTTCAACGGATCGTTGCCAACCAGGGGCCGCTCGCCGTAGGCATTGGGGTCGTTGAGGCCATCGAGCTCCGCCAGCACGACGGCCTGCACCACCGTGAAGCGCCGGTCGGCGCGGTTCTTCAGGTACTTCTCCGCGTCTTCCCGGTTCAGGCGGTGAAACAGTTCCCACGCGGTGTCGCCCAGCCAGAAGAACGGCGAGCCGCCGGCGGTGACGAGGAAGCGTTGATTGTCGGAGACCTTCAGGCGCGGCAGCGGCGATTGCGCCAGCGGCGCGGCCGCCAGCGCGAAGGTCACACCGAGCGTGACGGCGGCGGATCCGACGATCCGCCGCGCGAACCAGGAGGGGCAGCGGGAGTGAGGCATGGCCGCTGGTAAGGCTACGCTCGCGCTGCGCGCGCCGCTCGTATGGTCGCGTCAATTTCTGGGAGGATTTTGACCCGAGGGGTCGGCCCGGAACGCTTTGGGAGTCCGGCCGAAGGCCCGCTTGAACCGCTTGTCGAAGTAGCTCTGGTCAGAAAAGCCCACAGCGGAGGCGATCTCGGCAATCGACTGGCTCGTCTCGCGCAGCAGCCGCGAACCACGGGCCAGGCGCACGTGATTCAGGTAGGCCACCAGCGTCATGCCCGCCACCTTCTTGAACGTCTTCATGAACTGGGGCTGGCTCATCCCGACCAGCGCCGCGGCACGCGCCACCGTGAGCCGCTCGGCGTAGTGTTCGCTGACGTGGTCAAACAGCGGCTTGAGCCGCAGCGTGCGCTGTTGCTGTCGCAGGAACTCCCATTGCTGGAGGTCCGAGGTGGGGAACCGGCGGCCGATTTCAAACAACAACGCCAGCAGAAACGCCTTGCACCCGGCGCGCTGGAGGGGGCCGTCCACGCCGGCGAACCAGCACTCCACCAGCCGTCCCAGCGCCGCGGCGGCGTCGGGTTGCTGGGGGAGCGTCACGACGCGCGGCCGGCGCGCCTGGCCCGAGTAGAACGGCAGCAGGAACGCGTAGTCGCTCGACGGCGAGCCGAGACTGTAGACGAACTCCGGCCGGAAGCTCACCACCAGCGCCCGGGTGTCGAAGCCCGGAAAGTCCACCACGTGATGCAGCTTCAAGTTGTCGACCACCAGCAGGTCACCGGCTGCGAGATCCACCTGCTGGTCGCCCATCTGAAACAGCGTCCGGCCATCGAGCGGCACGAACAGCTCCAGCCGCTCGTGCCAGG
>JANOJK010001030.1:0-5671 GCA_031408165.1 Acidobacteriota bacterium
CCTCAGGCGCGCTACCAACGACATGGTGACGCTGGCGAACGACACCGACGGCCTGGCCATCGTCAACACCAACGATCTCAACGCCGGCATGAAGAAGATTGCCGACGACCTGGCCGCGTACTACGTGCTCGGCTACTACACGACGAACACGAAGTTCGACGGCGGCCTTCGGAACATCAAGGTGCGGCTGAAGGCGAGCGGCAAGGACGTGCGCGCGCGGCGGCAGTACCGCGCGCCGACGCCAACCGAGATCGCCGCGCTGGCGTCCGGCGCGTCGGGCGCCGCATCGGTGGCTTCCGGCCCGTCGCGGCCGGCCCCCTACGAAGCGGCGCTGACGGCCCTGGAGCGGGCGAACCGTCCGTTCGCCGTTTACGCCGCGACCTCGGGCACGCAGCTCACGGTCGTGACGGAGCTCTCGGCCAGGTCCATTGAAACCGGCCGGTGGAAAGAGGGCGCTGACGTCGAAGTCGTGGCATCCGCCGCGGACGGAAGCGCGGTCGCCACCGGCCGCGGCAGGCTCGAGCCCGGCGCCTACGCAACGACGATCCGCCTCCTGCCCGGGCCGGCATGGCCGGCGCGCGTGGCGGTTCGGTTCACGGGCGGCGCCGGGCCGGCCATCGACGACTGGTTGGTGCTGGAGCCCCGGTCAGGGACACTGGTGGGCGAGGCGATCGCGTACCGATCGGCATCCCGCGTTGCGCTGCGGCCGGTCGCCACATTCGAGTTCGCCCGCAACGAGCGCGTGCGCGTCGAGTTCCCGGTGCTCGCGACGCTCGACCGCCGCGAGGTGCGGCTCCTCGATAGACGGGGGAAACCGCTGCCGGTGGAACTCCCGCTCTCGGAGGACGCCGCGAGGAGCGCCATCGTGGTCGAGATGTCGCTGTCGGGGCTCGGGCGCGGGGATTATCTGATCGAGCTCACCGCGGGGGCCGGCGCGGTCATGGAAAAGCGGCTGCTCGCGATTCGGGTCAAGTGACTCCACGAGATTTTCACCAAGGCACAGAAGGCACGAAGGCACGAACTTCCTAATTGTTCTTAGTGCCTTTGTGCCTTTGTGCCTTTGTGATTGACCCGTGTCGGCGCGTCAGCCGCCGATTCTCTCAGTCACCCACGGGCTCTTCAGCGGATCCTCGTCGTCTTCGCGCTCCGCGGCCGTTCCCGCGGCTTTTAGCGCGGGCGTCCACCGGGGGGGCGTGACGCCGAGCAGATGTCGCACGAAGAAGTCCCACCGCTTGTGATCGCCGTAGGTGCCCCCCGACGTGTGGTTGGCGCCTGGGATCCCGAGCAGATCGAAGTTCCTGTCGTTCTTGATCAATTGATTCACGACCTGCATCGTGGACGAGGGATCGACGTTCGTGTCCATCTCGCCGTAGATGAGCAGCAGGTCCCCCTTCAGGTTCTTCGCGTGGTCCACGTTGGACGCCGCCGAGTACTCGGGCCCGATCGGCCATCCCATCCACTGCTCGTTCCACCAGATCTTGTCCATCCGGTTGTCGTGGCAGCCCGACGCGGCGACGGCGGCTTTGTAGAAATCACCATGGAAGAGGAGCGCGCCGAGCGCGCTCTGCCCGCCGGCCGACGTGCCGTAGATCCCGACGCGGCTGATGTCGTAGTACGGGTACTTCGCGGCAACGGCCTTGTGCCACAGGATGCGATCGGGGAAGCCGGCGTCACCGAGATTCTTCCACGCCACGTCGTGGAACGCCTTCGACCGGTTCGACGTCCCCATCCCGTCGATCTGGACGACGATGAAGCCGAGCTCGGCGATGGATTGCATGCCGTTGTAGGCCGCGAACGACTTGGGCACGAAGGAGCCCTGCGGCCCGGCGTAGATGTTCTCGATGACGGGATATCTCCGTGCCGGCGTGAAGGACGACGGCCGGTAAATCACGCCCCAGATATCCGTCGTGCCGTCGCGTCCCATGGCCGTGAAGACTTCGGGCGCCTTCCAGCCCGAGGCGACGAGGTCGCCGATGTCACCTTTCTCGAGCGCGACGACCAGGCCGGCGTCCGCCGTGCGGTGCAGCTCCGACACCGGCGCCATGTCGAGCCGCGAGTAGGTGTCCACGTACAGCGTCCCGTCATCCGAAAAGACGACGTTGTGGTTGCCGTCTCCCTTCGTCAGCGGCGTCAGGCCGGTGCCGTCGATGTTGATCCGGTAGTAATGCAGGAAGTACGGATCCTTGCCGGCGTTCATTCCGCCGGCCGAGAAGATGATCTGCTTCGCGGCCTCGTCGACCTTGACGACCCCCCTCACGGGCCACTGGCCCTTCGTGATCTGACGTTTGACGTGGCCGTTGGCCCCGTCTACGAGGTAGAGGTGGTTCCAGCCGTCGCGCTCCGACATCCAGATGACCTCCCGCCCGTCGTCGAGGTCGTAGCGGTACTTCTTGCCTGAATCGGCGAGGTTGCCGTTGGCGGTGCGGTAGCTGAAAAAGGTCTTTGGCTCCTCGGAGATGACCGTGCGGGCCGTGCCCGTGGCCGCGTCCGCTTCGATCACGCGGAACACCTGGTGGCCGCGCTGGTTGTACTCGAAGGTCACCGCCCGGCTGTCCTTTCGCCACTGGAAGCGCGACAGGTCGTAGGGATTCGGGAAGAGCGCGTTGTCGATGGAGAGCTGCTTCCCGGTCGAGACGTCGAAGATGACCGGTTGCGGCAGCGCGAGCGCGTCCCCCGGCTTCGCGTAGACGTTGACCGAATGTTTCGGCTGGAGCTGGTCGGCGGGGGAGGACTCGACGTAGTGCACTTCGCGGCGGTAGCCGGGCCGGACCCGGTTGGCGGCGATCTTCTTCGAGTCGGGCGACCAGGATATCGACCCGAACTGATAGGCGTTGCCTTCCGAGCCGTCGGTGCTGAGCGCGACCTCGTTCTTCGTCGTGCCGGCGTCGCGCACGGTGATGTTGTAGTTCCAGACGAGCGCTTCCTTCGTGCCGTCGGGTGAGGCGAGGATCTCGGGTGTCGCGGCCGCCGGTGCGCCGGCGCGTCCGCCGGCCGTGCCCGCCGCGCCCTGGCGGCCTCCGCGGCCGCCACGTCCTCCGCCCCCCTCCTGCGCCTCAGCGGGCGTCGCCTTCCGGCACGTCGAGGCGGCGACGTCGCAGCGCCACGTCGCCCCCTCGGCCACGAACTGGATCGCGCGTTCGCCGTCCACGAAGTCGAAGACGTTGAACGGCAGGTCGAGCGCGCCGTAGGTCTTGTCGGCCGCGGCGGACAGCGACGCGGCGATGCGTTCGTGATCGAACGCGGGACCCCGCGCTTTCGTGTCGGCGTCCACGAGGATGAAGTCGTGGCCTCCCTTGACGGTACGCCGGTAATACACCTTGTGCGTCCGCCCGACCCAGCGCGGCGCCTCGGCTGCGCTGCCGACGCGCGCTTCATACGTTTTCCGCAGGCCCAGCGCGCGGTCGTAGTCCGCCGCCGTGCCCTGCGCCCGCGCGGGAAATGGAACCGACAGCACCACCGCCGCGACCGACAGGCACAAACGCTTCATGACGTCCTCACCAGTTCAGTTTGCCGATCGATCCACGCTCGCCGACGCCCCAGCCCACTCGCGCACGCCGGGCGACGGAGAAGGCGTGGTAGCCGGCGCCGTCGATCGCCTGCCACGTCCGTCCCTCGTCGGTCGACATGTCGGAGCCGGAAGGGCCGACGGCGATCCAGAGCTTCATCCCCGGCACGGTCGCCACGACCGAGCGGAAGCCGCCGAGCCCTGTGACCGCCTGCCACGTGGCCCCGCCGTCAGAGGTGACCGCCGCGTTGTCGGCCGCGTCCTGCTCTTTCCGGTAGTCGCCGCCGACGGTCATTCCGTGCAGCCGATCGCGGAACGCCACGGAAAAGATACCGGCCGATGCCGACGCGGCGAGCGGCGTGTCGGCCACGCTCCACGTACGGCCGCCGTCGGCGGTGCGCAGCACGCGGCAGCGCGTCGAGGCGCCGGTGCCGATCCACGCGCGATCGCCGCCGATCACCGCGATGTTCGTTCCGCTGCCCGCGAATGCGCCTTCGTTCGGCAGGGCCGGGGGGAGCGTGTCGGCGGGCACCCGCGTCCAGGTCCTGCCGCCATCCCGCGTGATGACGATCACGAACCGCCCGTCAACCGAATCGCTGACCGCCAGGCCGCGGTTCGCGTCCCAGAACGCCATGGCGTCGAAGAACGCCTTCGGATCGTCGTTCGTGAACTGGAGCACCCAGTGGGCGCCGCCGTCCCTCGTCTTGTAAATCCTCGAGGCCGGCCCGGGGCCGATGCTCAGCGTGTAAGCCGTCGTCTCGCTGATGGCGTCGATATCCCTGAAATCGAGTGTGCCGGCGCCGGGAATCGGCAGCGTCTGCCACGTCGCGCCGCTGTCAGCGGTCCGCAGGACGGTGCCATTCGCACCGCTGGCCCACGCCACGCGATCGTTCACGGCGCTGACGCCGCGCAGCCGCGCCGTGACACCGCTCGCCTGGGGCGTCCAGCGGGGTGACGAGGGCGCGGCCGCGCCCATCATGCCGGCCAGTGCGAGGGCCGCCGGAATGAACCTTTTCAGAGAGGCCACGCTCGACTACATCAGGACCGCGCGGGTACTTCGTCCGTCGCCGACGGCGATTGCGAGAACGCCGAGTGCAGCATGGTGATGGCGGTGTAGAGCACGACGACGATGACCAGCCAGCGGACGGTGACGAGATCGAGCGATTTGACGATCGTCACCGCGACGATCACGCCGGGAATGCCGCCGAGCGCGAGGCCGAGCGCCACGGGCAGGCTGTAGGCCCGCTCCTTGATGAATTTCAGGCTGCCGACCGGCATGAGGAACGCGCAGGAGCCCATCATGATAGGGAACGCGGTCGCTTCGTTCATCCCGAGCATGCTGACGAGGATCATGCACGGGGCGTAGAGCCCGATGCCGAGCGACATCAGCGCCCCGAGCACGAAGTTGCCCGCGACGGCGACGACCAGCATCACGCCGGTGACGCCGATGGCGTTCGCGCCGGCAGGGAACAGGCCGAGATTGCGCATGGTGAAGAAGATCGCCGCGGCGAGGAGCGCAGCCCCCATCCCGATCTGCACCTTGCGCTTGGGCCAGCCCGCCACGATGCCCGCGCCGAGCCACGCCCCCGCAACCGCGGCCGCGATCATCGAGATGAGCGTGACCACGTCGACCGGGATGAAACGGATGTAGAAGAACGCCTGGACGATCGTCGGCAGCGTGTGGCCGGCGTTCAGGGTCCCCGGGATCAGGCGGTCGGGGACCAGCTTGAACGCCCGGAAGACGGCCGTCGTCGTCGCGAACGACCCGATCCCGAGCGTGTCCAGGAAGTTGGTGACGGCGCCCGTCCCGAGAGCCAGCGGCGTCGGGAACCGCGCGTCAGTCGCGGGCGACGCCCCTGCGCCGCGCTCGCTCCTGACCGCCAGGACGATCCGCCCCCAGGCCGCGACGAACCCCGCGGTCAGGACGCCGAGCGCCACCAGCAACACCGTAATGGGATTCATTCGGCGCTAGCTTACAACAGGTCGATTTGCGAACCGTTAGCGCACCTTCTTCCTCACCCCGTCGAGGACCTCGCGGACCTTGGTCACCAGATCGTCGGGCAGGCACGGCTTCGTGACGAAGCCGTCGCATCCCACGTCCTTCGCCTGTCGCCGCGCATCTTCGAATGCATGCGCCGTCAGCGCGAGGATGGGGATGTGGCTGGT
>JANOJK010001053.1:0-1888 GCA_031408165.1 Acidobacteriota bacterium
CGCCGCTCGGACTCCCCCACACGCTCGTTGTGTGATCTGGGTGCTCTTCGTGCCACGGCCCACGGCTTTTCACGAAGGTCCCCAAGATCACAATGGTCACCAAGATCTGTCACCACAGAACAGTCCTTCTGTCCTCGTGCCTTAGCCTGGCAGTGGTTTCAAAACCGGACCCGGAAGTCGGGAGGGAGGCCACCGTTTGCAGAGTGGCCGTGAAGTGCAGGTTTTTCGTGCCGGCCACGGCGCAAATGGTGGCCTTCCTCCTGCAGCAGCGGTTTTGAAACCGTCTCAACTGGAAAAGCTCGCGGGGGCCCCCATGCCCCGCTCCGCTCACGTGGGCTCACTCGCTGCGCTCGTTCGCGGGGTTGAACAGTCCGTAGTACACTTACACATCGGATCCTCCTTCCTCCATGGCCTTTCAAGTCCTCGCCAGGAAATGGCGTCCCCAGCGCTTCGATGACGTCGTCGGCCAGCGCGGCGTCACGCAGACGCTCCGCAACGCCATCGGCGCGAAGCGCATCGCGCAGTCGTTCGTCTTTTCCGGCCCGCGCGGCGTTGGCAAGACCACGACCGCGCGCATCCTCGCGCGCGCGCTGAACTGCGAGCACGGGCCGACCGCCGACCCCTGCGGCACGTGCGACGCCTGCGTCGAGATCACCGACGGGCGCGACATGGACGTCCTCGAGATCGACGCCGCCACCCACACCAAGGTCGACGAGGTCCGCGAGATCATCATCCAGGGGCTCGGCATGGCCCCGGTCCGCAACCGATACAAGATTTTCATCATCGACGAGGTCCACCGGCTGTCCGTCCAGGCCTTTGACGCCCTCCTGAAATCGATCGAAGAGCCACCGCCCCATGTCGTCTTCATGATGGCGACGACTGAAATCGGGAAGGTCCCGCCGACGATCCAGTCGCGCTCGCAGGTGTTCGAGCTGAAGGCGATCGGGGTGAAGCAGATCGCCGATCAGCTGCGCCTGATCGCCGGCGCCGAGCGGATTGCGGTGGACGAAGCGGCGATCATGCTGATCGCGCGCGCCGGCGACGGCAGCATGCGCGACTCGCAGAGCGCGTTCGACCAGGTCATCGGGTTCGCCGGGACGACCGTTACCGCCGAGGATGTCGCGACGGTACTCGGGCTCGTCCGCCGCGACCTCCTCATCAGTATCGCGGACGCCGTCGCCCGCGAGGACGCCCCCGCCCTCTTCGCGCTGGCGGGGCGGGCCGTCGAATCCGGCTACGACCTCAAGCTGGTGGTGCGCGAGCTCGCCCGGCTGACGCGCGACCTGCTCGTGCTCTCGATCGATCCCGCGCGTGTCTCCGATCCCGAGATCGCGGCTGACGCCGAACGCCAGTCGCTGCTGGACCTCTCACGACGGTTCTCGGGCGAAGACCTGATGCGGGCGTTCGACGTGCTCTCGAAAGCGGAGCTCGAGATCCGGAGCTCGACGCAGCCTCGCTATCACCTGGAGATGGCCCTGCTGCGCTGGCTGCACCTGCGCAAACTCGTCCCGCTGACCGATCTGATCCAACAGCTTCAAACGGCAGCGCCCGCGGGCCCTCCGGTCAGGTCGGGCGTGCCCTTGGCCGTCCCCTCCTCGCGTCCGGCGGTGCCTCGCGAGCCGCCCGACCCGACGCTCGGGCCTCCGGGCCCGCCGGCGTCCGCCGCGCCCGGACCGTCCAGGTCCGCCACCGTGCAAGCCGTCGAAGCGAAGCGCGCCGCTGCGCCCGGACACGCCGCCCCGGCGGTGACGCCGCTCGCCCCGCCGCCAGTCCCGCCGAAGCCGCCGGAATTCGCGCGCGGGGAAGGCGGAAAGCCCCCGTCAGCGGGGGGAGGGGGAAGGCCGCCGTCGATCGAGAGGGGCGAAGGCGGGCCGAATCTCAACGCCGT